>JAIDOO010000235.1 GCA_029063275.1 Clostridia bacterium | reverse complement strand
CATATAAATATCGTGGATTTGCCCGGTATCTATTCGCTGTCGCCCTACACCCCCGAAGAGGTTATTTCGCGTAACTTCATTTTAGACAGCCGCCCCGACGGAATTATAAACATCGTCGACGCCACCAACTTAGAGCGCAACTTGTATCTTACGACCCAGCTTTTGGAGATGGACGTTCCCGTAATCGTCGCCCTGAATATGATGGACGAGGTCGAAAAGGTCGGCGACAAAATCGACGCCGCCGCGCTTGAAAAGGCGTTGGGCGTTCCCGTTGTGGAAATCTGCGCGCTCAAAGGCAAGGGCATAAAACAGCTTATGGATAAAGCCGCCGCAATGCCCGCAGAAAGAAAGGGCGCGACCGTTTTGAAGGGCGTTATAGACAAACAGCTTGAAACGGCTTGCGCTTACTACGAGGCGGAAGAGGTGGCTTCGCCCTTATTCCACGCGGTTAAGCTTTTGGAAAGCGACGAGTTAGAGCTTCAAAGAAAGGGCGCAAAGCAGGCGCTCGAATCCGCCGCAAACGGCAAGGATATGGAAGCCGAAATCGCGGACGAAAGATATAAGTACATATCTTCGAACCTTTCAACGGCAAAGGTAAAAGCCAACAAAGAGATTTTGACAAAGTCGGATAAAATCGACAAGCTTTTAACCCACAGGGTGTGGGCAATTCCCGTGTTTATCGTAATTCTGTTTGCGATATTCCACGTTACTTTCTCTGAAGACTTTTTGTATATCGGCGCTTGGTCGCGCGTAGGCGGAGCCGACGGCTTGCCCGCGCTGGACGACTTGGGACTTTCCGAAGGGCTTGCAACCTTCGTCGGTATTTTCTATGACGGCGCGGTGTTCTCGCCGGGCGTGATACTGTTTAACGCATTCGATACTGTTTTCGGACTTATTATGGACGCGGTCGGCGGGGCTATTTCGGTTGAATGGCTTTCGGGACTGGTTGCGGACGGAATTTTGGGCGGTATCTTCGCCGTTCTCGGTTTCCTTCCCCAAATTCTTTTGCTGTTCCTTTGGTTCTCTCTTTTGGAGGACACGGGCTATATGGCGCGTATCGCGTTCGTGCTCGACAGAATTTTCCGCCGCTTCGGACTTTCGGGCAGAGCGTTTATGCCTATGATTATGGGCTTCGGCTGTTCCGTTCCTGCGGCTATCAATACAAGAACTCTTGCCGACGATAAGGAAAGAACGGCTACAATCCGCGTAATTCCTTTCTTCTCGTGCGGCGCCAAGCTTCCCATTCTCGTTGCCATTGCGGGAGGTATAGTAACCTCTTTCGGCGTCGGCAATGCGGACGTAATCACTTACTGTATGTATCTTCTTGGTATCTGCGCGGCAATCGTCAGCGTATTGCTTATGCGCAACACCACTTTGAAGGGCGAAACTCCTCCTTTCATTATGGAGCTTCCCGCATATCATTTGCCCCGCTTCAAAAACCTGATGCTTCACCTTTGGGATAAGACTAAACACTTTGTTAAAAAAGCGTTTACCATTATCTTCGCTTCGACGGTTATCGTATGGCTGTTCTCCCACCTCAACTGGCAGTGGCAGTACGTTCCCGACGAATCTATGAACGAGTCTATTATCGCTTCGATCGGCAAGCTCGTTCAGCCCGTGTTCACGCCGCTCGGCTTCGGTTCTCAGCTCGGCGAATACGGCTGGGTGTTCGCGGTTGCGGCAATCACAGGTCTTATCGCAAAAGAAAACGTTATCGCAACATTCGGCACGTTGGGCGCCTGCCTTGTAAGTATGGGTGCGGCTAACCTCGGCGGATTTGACGCGGCAGAGCTTTTGGAGGACGAAGAGGGCATTACAGCCGCCGTTGCAATGATTCAGGCAACGGGCATAACAATCCCCGGACTTATAGCGTTTATCGCATTCAATATGACTACAATTCCCTGCTTTGCGGCTTGCGCAACGGCAAAGGCAGAGCTTCCCCATGGCAAGTTTAAATGGACGCTTCTGTTCTGGGTAGCGGCAAGCTATATTATCGGCGCGGCAGTGTACACTATCGGAAGCTGGTGGTGGCCTGTTGCAATATGGGTAGCGGTTGCCGCAGTAATAACCACGTTTATTGTGCTTCGCAATTTGGGCAAGTTCGATATTATGTCTATATTCAAGCGCAAAAAAAAGGACGGTAAAAATTAATGAACGGTTGGGATATAGCAATTTTGGTCGTAGTTTGCATAGCGGTTGCCGCCGTTATAGGCTGGCTTATTTACCGCAAGGTCAAACATAAGGGCGGCGGTTGCGACTGCGGTTGCAGCGGCTGTACCGCCTGCGACAAGTGCAAATCCGCCGCGGATAACTCTACCGATACCGACAAACATTAGTACACTCAAACCTCTGATTTTTTAATACGTTTTATTTTAAGCGCCCTGCGGTTTTCCGCAGGGCGCTTAAAACGCTGATTGCACAAGGGCGGGCGAACCATTCGGGTTGGCCGCCCCTGGGTTGTTTTACGCATTTGCAGTTGGG
>JAIDOO010000234.1 GCA_029063275.1 Clostridia bacterium | reverse complement strand
CCCGTCATGAAAGAGCAGTGTATAGACGGCTTGAAGATAAAAAAAGGCGGTGTATATTTTGACGGGACTGTGGGCGGCGGCGGACATTCTTACGAAATATTAAAGCGCTGTACCCCGGGCGGAAGATTAATTGCGACAGATTTGGACGACGACGCGATAGCGGCGGCAAATCAAAGACTTGCCGAATTTGAAGGCTCGTTCAACATATATAAATCTGACTATAAGAATTACGTCGATGTTCTGATGCTGGCAAAGGTTGACGAACTGGACGGCGTAATACTCGATTTCGGAGTTTCAAGCTATCAGCTCGATAACGAAGAAAGGGGTTTTTCATATATGAAGCCCCAAGCGCCTTTGGATATGAGAATGGACAGGACGTCCCCTCTCACAGCCGAAAAAATCGTAAACGGTTACTCTCAAAAAGAATTAACCAAAATTCTGAGAGAGTACGGCGAAGAAAGATTTGCACCTGAAATTGCGGCAAATATCGTCAAGGTCAGAACCCGAAAAAATATACTGACTTGCGGCGAGCTTGCCGAAATCATCGAGGAAAGCATACCTGCAAAATTTAAGCAGAACGGACCCTGCGCGCGTAAGAGCTTCCAGGCGATAAGAATAGCCGTAAACGGCGAATTGGAAGTCTTGTACGATTGTGTTATGGGACTTGCCCGAAGGCTTAAAAAAGGTGGAAGAATTGCGGTTTTAACCTTTCATTCGCTTGAGGACAGAATAGTAAAGCAAGCATTTAAGATGTTGGAATGCGACTGTATCTGCGACAAGAGTTTACCTGTCTGCGTTTGCGGCAAAAAGAAAGAGATTGAAATTATTACAAAAAAACCTATTACGGCAAGCGAAGAAGAGATGCGGGGGAATTCGCGCTCGAAATGTGCAAAACTGAGAATTGCCGAAAAAATACTTTAAAAATGCGATAAGGAGAAAGATATGGCAGTCGCACCGGTTTTAGAAAGAAAAATCAATAGCTTTGAAAGAGAGAGCGAGTATGAGGAAGAACGCGCTTCGGTTATGACCGCGGACGAGCGTCATAACGCGAAGATAAGCGCAAATTATGCAAAGCTTATCAATCCCTCGTGCACGCTTAACGATATTATAGACAAAAGCAATGAGAGCGTAGCGCCCAAGCGTGAAATCGATTTAACGCCTGAACGCGTTTACGCGCAAAAGCCCTATCTTGTTGAAAACGCTCGTGCAGACGCTGAAATTTTCCGTGCCGACAGCGCCGTAAACAGAAGGCTTATACATAAGCCCGTCGTTGAAGAGGTAATAGACGAGGAAGAGAACGAGGATTTGCGCCCCACGCCCGCAACTATTAAGTACAGGACGGCAGGCGTAAAGAGAAGCGAAGAAATCGGCAAAATCGAAAACGTCGGCTCTACCAGAAAGGTTCTTTCCAAAAAGAATAAAATTCTTATTGCGGCAATTGTCAGCGTAGTAGTTGCGCTTTTCGTTCTTATCATAATCAACTCCGCAATTATTTCGGGTTTGGGCAACACGCTGAATGCTCTTGACGTGTCGTATAATAATGTAGCCGACACATACAACGCGCTTAACAGTGAAATGCAGGATTACGTTGCCAACTTTGCAGAAACGGTAAACGAGTTTGCTCAGAGCAACGGAATGATTCTCGGATAAGGAGATTATAACAATTAAAAAAATATTTAAATCGGGATTTTCAATTACGGTTTTACAAAAGAGGTTATTGTCAATGGGTTTGGCAATAGCCTTTATTTTTTGCATAATTTTAGGAAGGCTGTTCTACGTTCAGGTGGTGTGGGGCAAAGAGCTTACATACAAGGCGACAGATCAGTGGAACAGAGAAATTCCCGTTATAGCGAGCCGCGGCGTTATCAGCGACCGAAACGGTGAAATTCTTGCGGGAAATAAAACTTCGTACAGCGTATTTTTGCGCCCTAACGCGGTTGTGAATGCGGAATATACCGCGACAGTTCTGAGCGG
>JAIDOO010000233.1 GCA_029063275.1 Clostridia bacterium | reverse complement strand
CAGAAAGAACTCTCGAACAGTTTGTTCGAGAGTTCATTATCTTTATCCGTTTTTTCAATTTCTATGTGAAGTGCACTTTTCAAGCCTGCTTTTGTTGATTGGTCAAAGCTGAATTCTTGGTGAAATTTTAATGAAACTGTACAAAACTTAAAAATTTATGATATAATGTAAGTGCTGAAACTTTGACAGGCGGTATATATGGGATTTCTCGAATTGAAACAGGTAAGCAAGGAATACAAGCTGGGCACCGTAACGGTGCCTGCTTTGTCTGACGTAACTTTTTCGTTGGAGGACGGCGATTTTGCCGTTGTTCTCGGCTCGTCGGGTGCGGGCAAAACCACGCTTTTGAATTTGTTGGGCGGTATGGATAACGCCACCGGCGGCGAAATTATATTGGACGGCAACGACGTAACCTCGCTTGATAAGCGCGGTCTTACGCTGTACCGCCGTAACGACGTTGGCTTTGTGTTCCAGTTTTACAATTTAATGCCTAACCTTACCGCGCTCGAAAACGTGGAAATAGCAGTGGAAATCTGCAAAAACCATTTAAGTCCCGAAGAGATTTTGCGTGAAGTCGGGCTTCAAGACAGGCTTAACAATTTCCCTGCACAGCTTTCGGGCGGCGAGCAGCAACGCGTGTCAATTGCGCGTGCAATGGCTAAAAATCCCAAGCTCCTTTTATGCGACGAGCCCACGGGCGCGTTGGACTATAACACCGGTAAAAAGATTTTAAAACTTTTGTACGACGTATCCAAAAAGCAGAAAAGACTCGTAGTGGTCGTAACCCACAATTCCGCGCTGAAAGATATGGCGGATAAAGTAATTTACATAAAGAGCGGACGAATCGAAAAAATAGAAACAAACCAAAATCCCGTACCCATAGAGGAGATAGAGTGGTGATAAAAACCTATTTAAAAACTCTGGGGCGAATGTTCAAAAAGCATATCACGCGGTTTTTATCGCTGATTTTTATGGTGCTTATCGCCGTTGCTTTTATTTCGGGAATAGGCTCGTCCACAGACAAAATCAATAAATCGCTGACAGACTACTACAAAAGCCGCAACGTCAGCGATTTCATAATAAGAAGCACTTCCCAACGGGGTTTTTCTGCGGACGATATTTCCGCCGTAAAAGACCTTTTTCCCGACGCTTCTGTAGACGTGTGCACGTCGTTTGATTTTCAGCTTGACGACGACAGGTCGCTCAGACTGTTTTTCGTAGACTTCGATAATCTGACGGTGAACAAGCCCGACTTAATCGAGGGCGTATATCCGTCCGACAGGTTGCAGGCAGTAGCCGACAGTGCGGATAACGTTATAAAAGGCTATTCGGTGGGCGAAGAGGTTGATTTGTCCGAAACGATAGGTCTGCCGCTTAAAGTAACCGTAAGCGGAATAATCCAAAGCCCTTTGACCTTTGCGCTGGACGGCGAGCCGAGCGATTACAACGATATCGACGAGGTGCCCGATTCGACCACGGGCACGAAAGATATGAACTGTCTTGAAAATATTTTATATCTTCCGTCAAGCTTGGCGCAATGGCTTCCCGTAAGCAACAATTATATCAGCGTGGCGGTAAAGGACAGGGGGATTTTCAACGCGCTTTCAGACGCGTATAAAGATTACACCGAAGTCCGGTCCGACAAAATTTCGCAGACATTGGAAAACGTAAAGGTTTTGACCCTTTTCGATAATTACAGCTTTAAATCGCTGACTTCGTATGCGGAAAAGGTAGAGGGCATAGGCTACGTGTTGATGGTTGCCTTTTTGCTTGTTACAATCCTCGTCGTGCTTTCCACTATGACAAGACTGATAGAAGAGGAGCGTCCACAGGTTGCCTGCCTTAAAACGCTGGGTTACTCTTCGGCGGGAATAATTTCGAAGTACGTTTTGTTTGCTTTACTTGCGACCGTGATAGGAGGAGCGGGTGCGTATTTCGGCGGACTCGGTCTTGCCGAACTAATTTACTTCGTATTCAATTACAGCTTTGCAATGCCGCCAGTATCCCCGCAGGTTACTATTGTATTCTACGTTATCACACTTTCCGTCATAATTGCCGCAACCTTGCTTGCTACGGCGATTTCGGGGTTTAAAATGACGGCAGAACGCCCTGCAAATCTTTTAAGACCCAAGCCTCCGCGCGCAGGCAAAAAGGTATTTCTTGAAAAAATTCCGTTTATATGGAATAAGCTTTCATTCAAATACAAATCGACTATCCGCAACGTTTTAAGATATTTGAGCAGGTTTATTATGACGGTAGTTGCCGTTGCCTTTTCAACCTCGCTGGTTTTAACCGGGCTCGCGCTTTTGGATTTGTGCCTGTTCGGAAACTTCGGCTCGGTATCGATTATGGGCATAGCGGCGGTAATAGTCGTTTTTGCGGGGCTGTTGACTGCGGTTGTAATTTACACTCTTACCAACATAAATATAAGCGAGCGCAATAAAGAGATTGCAACCCTTATGGTGTTGGGTTATCAGGATAAAGAGGTAACGGGATATATCTACCGCGAGGTATATATCAATACGGTGATAGGCATAATTTTCGGCTATCCGCTTTCAACGTTTTTGATTTATCTGGTGTTCAGCGTTATGGGCTTCGGAACGCTAGGCGGGGTAAGCTGGTTTATGTGGCTGATTGCGCCCTTTATAGTTTTGTTATTTACTTGTCTTGTAACCTTGACATTACGGAGAAAAATTGTTAAAATAAATATGAACGAAAGTCTTAAAGCAAACGAATAAAAGACTTAACTTAATTAATATGTTTGGAGGAAGAATATGAAGTATTGTAAAAATTGCGGAAAAGAGCTTGCGGACGGAGCCGTTCTCTGCACGGGTTGCGGTTGCGCCACGGATGATTTTTATGCGCAGTCGAACAAACAGAATACCACAACCAGAGCGGGTGAAATGAGCTTGATGGCATTGCTGGGATTTATTTTCTCGTTTATTTCGAGTTTGGTTGGACTTATCCTCAGCTGTATCGCTTACAAGACGGCAGTTGCCGAAAACGATGAAAAGAGCAAAACCTATTCTAAGGCGGGCATAATAATTTCATCGGTAGTGTTGGGCATAAGTGTTCTCAGCGGATTAATCGGCGGAATTATTTACGGCATAAGTCTTGCCGCAATGATAGGCGGAACGGTAGGCGGATCAGTAATTATATAAATTGAATAATATCAGCACAGCCGTGCGGACTTTATAATCCGCACGGCTTTTTTATTATAATTTACTCTTTGGATTGTCATTTTTTTCTATTATTTGTTAACGGCTTACATAGATAAAAAAATACCGATTGTTTTTTTGCGTTCACAGCGTAAACAGCAACAAAAAACAGTTGCAATTGTGTAAAATATGTGATAGAATGAATAAAAATATAATTTATGCAAGTTTTATTCACCAAAATTGCATAAATTTGGCAAGTTTGAACATGGACGCAAATTTCAAGAAAATAAAAAAGAAATTCCTGATTTATTCCTTAATCAAGAGTTTAATATGCGGGGTTTCGGCAGGACTGTTTGCGGTCGGCGCCATTCTGCTGGCGTTGAAGCTTGCCGGTATTCCGATTCACGGCGGATACTACGCTTTGATAGGCGTATGCGTTGCCTGCGCCTGCTTCGGAATAGTTTTTCCCTTTTTACGTCCGAACGATTTAGCTGTCGCGCGGAAGCTCGATAAGGAGTACGGACTCAGGGAACGCGTGGAAACTATGGTCGCCTTTGAAAAGGACGGCGGAGACATGGCGAGGATGCAAAGGGAGGACGCGCAGTTAAAACTCGGCAATCTTCCCAAAAAAAAGCCCGACTTTAAAAAACTTTGGCAGTACATATTGATACCGTTTCTTGCCATAGCGGTATTTGTTGCGGCTTTGGTTGTTCCCGACAGATACAGGGACGGCGGAGATGATGTTTATGCGATAACTGACTGGCAACTCGGCTCTGTCAAAGAAATTATAGAAAACGTGCAGGATAGCGGGCTTGACGACGAGGTAAAGCAAAATACGGTTGCCGCACTTGACGGTTTTTATAACGCGCTGGTTGTCGGCGTACCCGAATCGGCTTTCGAATATCTGCTTTTATCGACCGTAGGTCTTATAGACGGAATTATTACAGACGGCAACACCTATTTTGCAATTTGCAGTAAGCTTATAACCTCGGAAGATTATGAGGAGCTGTCTTTTACGATATACGAAAGCGTATTGGCGTATCAGGGACTTATAAAATACTCTTCTTACGATTCTGTAAGGACGCGCGCTTCCACGCTCGAAGCGGATATAGATTATTTGTGCCGCACCTATCTTATCGGCGGCGAGGAAAGTCTTTTAAATCATTACAAGGCTATCACGCAGGAAGAAGGGCTTATAAACTATCTCAAAGAATACAAGGACGGACTGAACGAGCTTTTGGCGGGGTGCGGCGTGGATGCCTCGGACGGCTTGTACGACGCTCTTTCGAGATTTGCGATAAATATTGCCAATACCTCGGTGCAGTTCGAGGGCTATACCGACAGCTACTTTTACAGCATGTTGCAATTGAATGCGTTTAACCCGCTGGCAGTAAGTCTGCCCGCTTGCCTGTATACCCAGTCTTACAATTATTTAATGGACGAATATATAAGGGAGCGGCTAGCCGTAGTGTTCGGTTATCCGTCAAATAATCTGCCGACGGTTATTCCCGAGCTTAAAAAGCCTGCGGACCCTGACGCACCACCCGATAATGACGACGATAACAATGGCGACAATTCGGGCGGACTCGGAGACGGCGATATGAAATACGGCAGCGACGATATAATTTACGACCCCGACAAGGGCTATGTCAGCTACGGCGACGTCATAAACGAGTATTACTCGCGCTTGCTTGGTCAGATTATTGACGGCAGTATACCGGAAGATATTGCAGGCATTTTGACAAACTACTTCGATATGTTAATGAGCGGCATCGAAAACAAAGATGACGGTAACAATAATTTAGAATAATTGAAATAAGGATAATTGAAATGGAAAACAAAAAGGTAGAAAGCGGAAATTCGGAAAAGGTAAAATCTTTCAGTCGTTCGATTGAAAAAATCAAGGAAGAAATCAAAAAGGACGTCGTAGGACAGGAAGAGATTGTGGACAACGTAATTACCGCGATAATCGCGGGCGGAAACGTGCTTTTGGAGGGCGTTCCCGGCGTCGGTAAAACGAGGCTGGTACGCTCGCTGGGCAGAACATTGAGCTTGCCCTTTTCACGTATCCAGTTTACGCCCGACCTTATGCCTTCGGACGTTACGGGCACGAACGTAATCGAAAAGGACGCGGCGGGCAAAATGAAAGCGGCGTTCAGAAAGGGACCCATTTTCGCAAATCTTATACTCGCGGACGAAATCAACCGCGCAACGCCCAAAACCCAGTCGGCAATGCGTGAAGTTATGCAGGAGCATAAAATTACGGTGCAGAACGACGTGTATAAAATGGCAGAGCCCTTTTTCGTCCTCGCT
>JAIDOO010000232.1 GCA_029063275.1 Clostridia bacterium | reverse complement strand
CGCCGATGCAGGCGTTATTGATTTTGAGTGAGTTGGTCGATAAGGTTAAATTATGATAAAAATAAATATACTTTCTAAAACCGTTTATAACAGAATAGCCGCAGGAGAGGTTATCGACCGCCCTTATTCGGCAGTAAAAGAACTTGTTGAAAACAGTCTTGACGCAGGAGCAACTCAAATCGAGGTGCACATCGAGCGCGGCGGCAAACAGCTTATAAAAGTTATAGATAACGGCGGCGGAATAGAGCGCGACGATATGCCCGCCGCGTTTATGCCCCACGCAACCAGCAAAATCGCAAACGCCGACGATTTGGATAAGATAACTACTTTGGGTTTCAGGGGTGAAGCGCTTGCAAGCATTGCCGCGATTTCGCGTGTAGAGCTTACTTCGGTTACCGAGGGAAACATAGCTTACAAAACATCCTGCGCCGACGGAAAATTGGGTGAAATCGAGCCGTCTGCGCTTGAAAAAGGCACGGTTATATGTGTGCGCGATTTGTTCTATAACACGCCCGTGCGAGCTAAATTTTTGAAAAACGACAAAAAGGAAGAGGGCGATATAACAAATATCGTTTCGCGTTATATTCTGGGTAATCCTTTTGTATCGTTCAAATATTTCGTTGACGGCAAGCTTGAATTGCAGTCTCAGGGCGGCGGTCTTGACGAAGCTATGGCTAGAGTTTACGGCGCTAAAACCGTTCCGCAATGCTTTAAAATCAACGCGGAAAAAGACGGTATAAAGATACACGGTTTTATAGGAAATCAAAATTTCTTTAAACCTAACAGGACTTATCAAAGCCTGTTTTTGAACGGCAGATATATAGTAAATACAACCATTTCTACGGCAATAACCAACGCATATGCAAGTTATATGATGAAAAGGCAATATCCTTTTTATGTGATTTTTGTGGAAGTGCCTTTGGATATGGTTGACGTAAACGTGCATCCCAATAAGGCTGACGTTAGGTTTGTAGATAATCGTGTGGTTTTTTCGGCTGTATACTCGGTTGTATCGTCAGTTTTGGACGGAACGGCGTCAGCCGCGCAATTTGTGGTGGATAGCGTAAGACTTCCCGAAATCCGTTCTGAAATCGACGGCGACAAAAACAAAGTTTACAAAGAAAACGACAAACAAATTCAAATTGAAAAAATAAACTCAAGCCCGATTAACTTCAGTTTCGGTGAAAACAGCTTTAAACCTGAGAGGGAAGCCGAACCTATACATTACCGCGACCCGATTTTGGATAATGCGGAAAATGAATTTACTGTACAGACAAAGCCGGTAAGCCACATAATGCAGGTTACTAACGATACTATGTCTCCTGCAAATTTTGACGGTGATAACCGCGTTGATAATACTTATCAACAGCGCAAGCAAGTGCAACAGCAAATCATTTATGAAAGCTGTAAGTTTAAGGGCAATCTGTTCAATACCTACCTCATTTACGAAATGCGCGACACTGTTTATATTATCGACCAGCACGCCGCGCATGAAAGACTTATCTACGACAGATTGCGTGAAAAAATCGCAAACCGCAAGGTCGATACGCAGGGGCTGTTGATTCCTTATCTTTTAGACGTAAACGTTCAGGAAGCTCAGTTTATCAAGGACAACGAGCATTTGATTCGTAACCTCGGTTTCAGTATAAGTGAATTCGGCGTAAACTCATTCAGAATTGACGATGTTCCGGTTGATTTGCAGAATATAAATCTTAAAGACTTTTTCGACGATCTCTTGTCCGATTTGAAAGGACTGAAAGAAATCAGGCTCGAAGATATGTTAAAAGATAAAATTGCCACCACGGCTTGTAAGCATGCGATTAAAGGCGGTATGCAACTTAGCGAAGAAGAGGTGAGCGCGCTGTTCAAAATGATGGACGGCGACGTGGGGTTGAAGTGTCCGCACGGCAGACCCGTGTGTGTAACGCTGGATAAAAAAGATATCGAAAAAATGTTCAAGAGGATTGTCTGACTTGAACAAATTACTCGTTATATGCGGCGCTACTGCGTCAGGGAAAACCGCGCTCGCAGTAGAATGCGCTAAAAAACTTAATGGCGAAGTGGTTTCTGCGGACTCGCAACTGGTATACAAAAAGCTGAATATAGGAACAGCCAAGCCTACGCTCGAAGAAATGAGCGGAATTACTCACCATATGATTGATATAGTTGAGCCGAATCGTACTTTTAGCGTTTCGGACTATTCTGCGCTTGCCGAGCCTATTATAGATGGACTTTTAAAGCAGGGTAAAACGCCAATAGTTTGCGGCGGCACGGGGTTTTATATAAACTCCTTGCTTTACGATTTGAGTTACGGCAACACTGCGGCGGACAGTGCTGTAAGGTTAAAATATCAGCAGGCGCTCGAGGAAAACGGGAAGGATTATCTTTACGGATTGCTGAAATCAATCGATCCTCAATCGGCGGCGGTTCTGCATTCAAACGACACTAAGCGCGTTATACGCGCTTTGGAAATTTATGAAGTGAGCGGAAAAAGGAAATCCGAATTTAATGACGGGCTTAAATGCAAGCGTGAATATCTTGCGGTTGCGGTAGATTTTCCCAGAGATGAACTGTACGACAGAATTAATGTCCGCGTTGATAAAATGTTTAATTCGGGGCTTGTTGAAGAAGTAAAGGGTTTGCTTGCAAATAGAATAGATGAAAAATGTCAGTGTATGCAGGCGATAGGCTATAAAGAAGTGCTCGAATGCTTAAAAAGCGGTGATAACGAGAGTACTATGCGTGATATAATTAAGCAAAATACACGGCGTTATGCAAAAAGACAGATTACTTTTTTCAAAAAACTGCAGGGAATTGTCTGGTTAAAGCCGGAAATTGCGTCAGCAGACACCGTTTTGGAGTTGTATAATGGATAATACACAATTTATCGAAACTTGCGAAAATAAATTAAGTGAAAAATTCAAGGCGATAGATAATATCGCTTATTTTAATCAGGTCAAGGTCGGTAGGGCTTTCAAAAATAATCAGGTTGCCGTCCGTCATTTCAATGGTACAACCGGCTACGGGTACGGCGACGAAGGCAGGGATTGCCTCGGCAAGCTTTACGCAGAGGCTTTCGGTGCTGAAAGCGGTATAGTTTCGCCCCATATCGTTTCGGGCACGCATGCATTGACGGTTGCGCTGTTCGGACTTCTTCGCCCCAATGACACTCTTTTGTGTATAAGCGGTATGCCGTATGACACGATACGAGGCGTAATATTCGGCACGGATAACGGCTCTTTGAAAGATTTTGGCGTTAAATTTGTTTGTTGTGATTTAAAGGACGGAAAGCTTGATTTTGACGAAATCAAAAAGAAATTTAACAGGTCGGTCAAAGTAGTCTATATCCAGCGTTCGCGCGGGTATGAACTCAGGGACGCTTTTTCCTGTGCCGAAATTGAAGACGCGTGTAAGTTTGTGCGCAGTCTTGGCTTTACGGGGTGTATTTTCGTAGACAACTGTTACGGTGAATTTGTTGAAACAAAAGAGCCGACAGAAATCGGTGCGGATATTATCGTAGGTTCGCTCATTAAAAATGCCGGCGGAGGTCTTGCTCCGACGGGCGGATATATCTGCGGTAAAAGCGAATACGTTGAAATGATAGGAAAAAGGCTTACCGCGCCCTCTATCGGACTTGAAGTCGGCTCGTATGCAGGGGGCTATCAGTATTTTTATCAAGGCTTGTTTATGGCGCCGCATACGGTGGCGCAGGCTTTGAAAACCAGTTTTTTAATCGGTCAGGCAATGGACGCGCTGGGATATAAAAATTATCCTGCCATTGATAAAATGCCCTCCGATATTACGCGCGCAATTCAGTTTGACAGCGCGGATAAAATGGTGGATTTTATCAGGGAAGTTCAGTACGCTTCGCCCGTAGACGGGTATGTTACCTGCGAGCCGTGGGATATGCCGGGCTACGACGATAAAATTATAATGGCGGCGGGCACTTTCGTTTCGGGCGCGTCAATAGAGCTTTCCGCAGACGGTCCCGTTAAACCGCCGTATATCGCGTATTTTCAGGGCGGACTTACCTATGAACACGGCAAATACGCTCTTGCAAGAATTCTGGAAAAATTGAGAGGATAAAATGGGTTGCGAATTGCGCCAATGGAAAAAAGAAGATGCGGAAAGCTTAGCCGAGCTTTTGAACAATAAAAAGATTTTGGATAATCTCCGCGACGGCTTGCCGTATCCGTACACTGCAAGCGACGCGCTCGGATATATCGACGCAATGCTTAACTCGGATAAAAACTCCGTTTTTGCTTTCGCCGTCGTAACCGAGGGTAAGGTTGTCGGAAGTGTTGGGATTTTCAGACAACAGAATATTCATTATAAAACCGCCGAATTGGGTTACTATATCGGCGAACCTTACTGGAACATTGGAATTGCAACCGAAGCGGTAAAGCGGGCATGCTGTTACGTTTTTGAAAATACCGATATAATAAGAATTTTTGCCGAGCCTTTTGCAAGAAACGTTGCTTCGTGTAGAGTGCTTGAAAAAGCTGGCTTTGTGTATGAGGGAACGCTATGCGCAAATGCGGTTAAATGCGGCAAAGTCGAAGATATGAAAATGTATGCAAAAATAAAAGAGCGGTTTCAAGACTGAAACCGCTCTTTGTGCGTTTATTATTAATACATTCCGCCCATATCAGGGTTACCGCCCATAGGAGCAGGTGCGGGAGGAGTGGGTATATCGGTTACAATGCTTTCAGTTGTGAGCAAAGTTGCTGCAACCGAAGCCGCGTTCTGTAGTACCGAGCGCGAAACCTTTGTCGGGTCTATAATGCCGCTCTTGACCATATCGGTATATTCGTTTTTCAGTGCGTCGAAGCCGTAATTCGCTTTCTTTGCGCTGAGAATGGTGTTTACCACAACCGAGCCGTCTAAGCCTGCATTTTTGGCAATCTGGCGAACGGGTTCTTCGATAGCCTTCATAACAATCATTGCGCCTGTTTTTTCATCGCCTTCAAGAGTATCCACAAGCTTTTTAAGTTCGGGAATGGTGGAGAGGAGTGCAACGCCGCCGCCGGGGACGATACCTTCTTCAACTGCCGCGCGGGTTGCCGCTAAGGCGTCCTCAATGCGCAGTTTCTTTTCTTTCATTTCTACTTCAGTTGCCGCGCCAACGTTGATTACTGCAACGCCGCCCGCAAGCTTTGCAAGACGTTCCTGCAATTTTTCTTTGTCGTAGTCTGAAGTTGTTTCGGCAATCTGAGATTTCAGCGAGCTTACGCGCGCTTTAATGTCTTTTGCCGCACCTGCGCCGTTTATAATTGTGGTGTTGTCCTTATCAACTTTTACCTGCGAGGCTCTGCCGAGCATTTCAGTAGTAACGTCTTTGAATTCGTAACCCAAATCGCTTGAAATTACCGTGCCGCCCGTCAGAATAGCAATATCTTCAAGCATAGCTTTTCTTCTGTCGCCAAATCCAGGAGCTTTTACTGCAACTGCTCTCAAAACTTTTCTCA
>JAIDOO010000231.1 GCA_029063275.1 Clostridia bacterium | reverse complement strand
CCCCTTTACAACGGCGGTATAAAATCGTCGGGACCGAGGTACTGCCCCTCTATCGAAACGAAGGTCGTACGCTTTGCCGATAAGGAACGGCACCAGATATTTTTGGAGCCCGAGGGAATCGACACCAACGAAATTTACGTTCAGGGCATGTCCTCTTCGATGCCGCACGAGATACAGCGCGAAATGTACCGCTCGGTCGAAGGACTTGAAAACTGCGATATTATGCGCTACGCCTACGCCATAGAATACGACTGCATAGATTCTCTTGATTTATACCCCACGCTCGAATTCAAAAAAATTTCTGGACTGTATTCGGCGGGACAGATTAACGGCACTTCGGGCTACGAAGAAGCCGCCGCGCAGGGACTGATTGCCGGCATTAACGCGGCGTTTAAAATTTTGGACAAGCCGCCCTTTATCCTCGGCCGCGACGAAGCGTATATAGGCGTTTTAATAGACGATTTGACTACGAAAGGCACGGAAGAGCCCTACCGCATAATGACCTCGCGCGCGGAATACAGAATTTGTTTAAGGCAGGACACCGCCGATTTCAGGCTCACGCCGAAAATCGCGGATACCCCTCTTTACTCCGCTAAAAGGCGCAAACGGTTCGAAGAGCGCAAAAACGCGTTCGAAAGCGCGCTCGAAGCACTTAATAAACGTATAGAAAACAGAAGCTTATTACAGGAATTTATGACCTCGCGCAATATCGAGGGCTCGGCCGCCGCGACCTACGCAGACCTTATACGGCGCGGCGCACCGCTTTCGGATATTTGCGGTCATTTCGCAATTCTCGGCGGCGTACCGTGTGAAATTTTAAAATCAGCGGAAGCCACGGTTAAGTACGAGGGTTATTTAAAGAAAAACGCACAACAGATTGAAAAAGCGAAAAAGCTTGAACAGCGTCCCATTCCGCCCGACATAGATTACGACGGAATTAAGGGATTGAGAATAGAGGCGCGCGAACAGCTTAAACGCGTGCGCCCGCTCACCCTCGGACAGGCAGGCAGAATTTACGGCGTAAATCCCGCCGATATTACCGTTTTGATAGTCTGGCTTGCCACAAGAAAATAGATATAAAAAAGGCGCGGAAACAATTTTGTTCCGCGCCTTTTTTATTTAATTTTTAAAACCGCCGAAAATATCACCGATGCCCGATTTTATAAGTTCGAAATACGGGTCAGTAGCTTATACACATCTGACGCTGCAGACGA
>JAIDOO010000230.1 GCA_029063275.1 Clostridia bacterium | reverse complement strand
TCCGTATAGTCGTCTGATAATCTTTCGCAATATGCTCCAAGTTCAACCGCGTCTTGTAGCCATAAGATAATTTCTTTTTTTGCTTTTTCGTTTTTCGTGATAAGAATCAGCCAAACAACAGGCAAAATTAAAAAACCGATACTTACGCCGATTATTAAAAAAACGAAATTAGCAGTAGGCATCGGATTTGTTTTGTTAACCTGTTCAAGACTGAGTGCAATTATCAAACCGATTAAACCGACTATTAATATGATTGTAAATGCTAGAAAAGCTATTAAAATTTTTTTGCGTTTTGTTCCGTCAAATTGACCGTGTTTTAGAGTTCCTGCAATTTGTGTTAATGCATGCATTACGTTTATCCTCAGCTCACAAACAGTATATCAAAAATACACTTAAAAAGCAATAGAAAAATAAAAAATAAAAAGCCTAAGTCGCAAGCCCGACTTAGACATATATAATGTTGATTGCGCTGTTGTAAAAGGAAGCGAATTTGTGTTCACTGCATTCAACACCGATACCGCCAATAATTTTACCGTTTGCAAATACAGGTAGCCGCCCGAAGTGTTGAATTTTATTTGTGAAGTAAAATTTTTCTGGGCGAGCCAAAAGTATTATACTCATCACACGCCATTACCGTATTATCAGTGCAAATTATAAAATAATTTGCCTCATATTTTAGCATATTTTCAAACGCCTTTTCAAACGGTAAAAATTTCCCGTCGTCGTCAGTTTCGGATATTACGTAACAATTCTGATTTATATTAAAGTATTTACTTAAAACTGTAAGAAGTTCTTCTTTACTAGCGTCTTCTAAAACAATAAATTTTCAGTCCAACAAGTCGAATATTTTTTGAAGAGCGGATGCTCGTTTTTTTGAAGAGCTTAATTCATAAGCAATTCTTTCGCGTTTATCTTTAACAATAAAATTTTTAATAAATTTTTCTTCTATTTCTCTATTCATAATTTACCTTACAAATAAATAAGAGAATAGCACGCAACTATTCTCTTATTTGTGGTTGAGGTGACGGGACTTGAACCCACGACCTTCTGGTCCCTAACCAGACGCGCTACCAAACTGCGCTACACCTCA
>JAIDOO010000023.1 GCA_029063275.1 Clostridia bacterium | reverse complement strand
AGAAGAATGGGCAATCTTCGAGAACACGCACGAAGCGATTATAGACCAAGACACTTTCGATACCGTCCAAAGAATCAGACAAGCAAAACGTCGTCCTACTTCTATGGGCGAAATGAGTATCTTTTCGGGTTTGGTGTATTGCGCCGACTGTGGACAAAAGATGTATCTTTGCCGTTGCACTACAATGAAGCAAAAGGAATACTTCAACTGCTCGTCTTATCGTAAAAAGAAAAAGGCAACCTGTACTTCGCATCAGATTACCGTAGAAGCCGTAGAGCATTTTGTACTTACCAATCTTCAAAGAGTGCTTGCGTTCGCAAAAGACTATGAACAAGAATTTTTGGAGATTGTACGGAACGAGAACGAAAAGGAATTGCGAAGAAAACTGCTTACCCAAACGCGCGAACTCAAAGAAGCCGAAAAGCGCATACAAACTCTCGACCGCATTATACAAAATCTCTATGAGGATAAAGTTAGCGGCAATCTCACGGACGAGCGATTTGTTAAGATGAGCCAATCTTACGAGCAAGAACAACGAGAACTAAAAGAACGCGCTTACTTCTTACGGCAAAAATTATTCAAAGCGAAGGAACAGTCCGACAATGTAACGCGGTTTATGCGCTCTATTCGCAAGTACACGGAGATAACAGAACTTACGCCAGAAATTGTACGGGAGTTTGTACAAAAAGTAGTTGTTTACCAAGCGGAAAAGATTAACGGACGGCGCACTCAACGGTTAGATCTTTACTTCAACGGTGTAGGACAAATACGCTTACCCGTTCACAACAAAAGAGAAACGGCATAGCACTTATGCTATACCGTCTCTCTTAGGAACTAAATAATCCCTATGACACCGCCCCATTCCGAGAGGGTATTTTTTTGCATTGTTGTCAGCTTACGCTTTTAAAATATGCAGTGCTATTAAAAGGAATTGCCTCAACCGTATCAACGCCATCACGCTCAACCGTAATATAAACGGTGTCGCCCTGTCTTACGGAAAACAGTACGTCCCTCAAATGATATTCGCGGGTTATAGCTAAGTTTTCCTTTTCAGTGCCGTCCGAACCG
>JAIDOO010000229.1 GCA_029063275.1 Clostridia bacterium | reverse complement strand
TCGCATATCCTTATGCTTCATAACTACGCCACCAACCACAACGGTTCCAGCCAGTACTACTCTTCGATAAGCGTAGTACTGCCCGCAAACACTGCGGCAGAAATTTCGGTCTGGGTAAAAACGGCTTATCTTTCCGCACAGAACGGCACGCCCGTTTCGCAGGACAGGGGCGCGTATATCGGCGTAACCCATACGGTCGGTTCCACTTCTTTGGGCGACCTGACGATAACCGACATCAACACCGAAAAGCTGATTAAAAACAACGAAGCTTTAAATACCGACAACGGTTGGATTCAATACACCGTTTACGTTAACGCGTGCGACTTTGCCTCCACCACCGTTACCCTTAAAATGGGCTTAGGCGACGAATACAACGTTGAGGGCTACGCTTTCTTTGACGACGTAGTTGTTACAAAATACACAGACCTTGACGAAAGCACCTATTCCGAGGACGATATTCGGAATATCGGAAAATGCGGGCTTTTGAGCGACGAAAGCGAAAAGATTTTTGCAGTAGACGCTTACGAGCGCAACAACGGCGCAATCACGGACAAGCGCTATTCGGAATACTTTGACTTCCTTCTGGATTTGGCGTCGCAAAACGAATATACTCCCGTTAAATTTACCGGTATGACTGCGGGGCTTACAGTAGACGACGACAACTACGTTTCGTCGTTAAGCAATCCCGGAAATCTCGTGGGCTTTACTTCCGCTGAAAATATCGGCGACGCTAAGCTTCCCAAGGACTTCCCCGCGCTTGATACTTCTTCGGACTTGCTTGCAAAATTCAACGGCAATTCCATTAACGTTTCAGGCTTTGCCTATAACGATATGTTAAACCAAGCGCTTGAAAGCGTTACTTCGCTTCCCAAGTACTCGCCCGAAACCGACGTTCTTGTAATGCTGTCGGCTTACGGCGCGGCATACAAAGCGTCGTTTGACATTGCGTTAGCCGAGGACGGTTATCAGATTGTATCGTTCTGGGTAAAAACCTCCGATTTAAAGGGCTATTCTGCGGCAACGGTTACCGTTTACGACAAAAATGACGAGGATACCTCCAACCTTATCACAATCGATACAACCAATATCAAAACCGAAATCGGCGACGAAGAAGACATTTACAACGGCTGGGTTCAGTGCTTTATATTCTTGGAGAATGACACCAGCTCGGAAAAAACGGTTACCGTTGATGTAAACTTCGGCAATACGGCGATTAAGGATACTGCAGTAAGCAGTTATAAATACGGCTGGTTGGCAGTTGCGAATATGCAGACGCTGACAGTTGATGAAGATACATTCGGCTACACCGGAAGCGGCAACTATTCGGCAACGCTGACTCTTACCAAAGAGGATGAGAAAAAGACCGCAGAATTCGACTCGGTTTACGGCGCACAGACTAACGATATTAAAACAGGTATCGTAAATCCCGCAAGCTACATCGGCGCAAACGGCGGAAGCTCGTATATAGTAAACAACGGCAGTCTTACCCCTCCTTACGACGATAAAAACACAAACGCCAACGCCGGTCTTATCAATAAAGAATACTTTGCAAATTACAAGAACAACGATTGGTATTCCACCCTTCTTTCCGCGTTCAATCTCAACGCAAGCTCAATTGATGCGGCAGTTGCCTGGGACAATATTTTCGGCTCGTCCTCTATTCAGCCCCTCATTATCGTAAACTCTTTGAGAGAACACTACGTTCTGACTAAGGAAGCGACCGAGGACACTTATAAAAATTATTATATATACGACGAAGAAACTAACAAATACGTTTCGGCAAGCGATAAAGACTTTGACGAAAACGCAAAGTACTACTCCATTAAAGAAATTTTGAACTACGGCTTTATCGGAGAAAGCGCTTCGCTTTCGGCAAACAGCTATACGACCGTCAGCGTAAAGGTTAAGGTATCGGCAAACGCTATAGCGTATATCTACCTCGTTGACAGCGATTCCGAAGCGAAAGACGTGCTTTCGTTCACCACTCCCGACTACACCTTCTACTATGACGACGAAGGCAACGTTCTTGACGAAAAATACGACGAGGATTGGGACAGAGCCGAGCACAAGAGCCATATAGTTTACACTCTCCGCGAAGACGGTCTTTACGAAAAGGACGGCGTGTTGTACGCCAATACCTGGAACTACACGAAGGTTTATAAAGACGAACAGCAGTCCTACTACACCTACGACGGCGAGCAGGTAAGCTTCGAGGACGTTGTCAACGGCGAAATTTATTATAAGGATGCAAACCACACCACCGTTGCCGACCACGTTCTCGTAACCAAGAACGGCGAAACCTCGGTTTACGAGTGCAAAAACGGCGAGTACTATTATATAGTTGAAGGCGTTGCGGGCTCAAAGGTTACCCCCTTCGATATAAGCCTTGCAAGATACGATCATACCGACTTGCAGGAAGAATATATGGTAGTAATCGACGGAAGCGACCCTGACGTTGCAAACGAATGGATAACCGTAAACTTTGTAATCAGCGCAGGCAGTGAAAGCAAAAACTACCGCCTTGAGCTTTGGAGCGGTAAGCGTGAAGAAACTGCTACCGACGGCAACGAGGAAGGCGGCGCGGTGCTGTTCGATTACAGCTATTACACCGTTTCCGACAGCACTGTAGTCGACGAGTACGAAACGGAAATAACAGACGCTTACAAGCAGATTCTTGCAGGACATAACCTGTTGACGAATATTCCCACTTCGGAAGAAAACATCAATTACTACAAAAACCTTGTAGACGGCTATATCGCCGACGGTACTCTTTCGGCAAGCGACCTTAACGCTTATCCCATTCTCGGCAACTACACCGCCCACTACTACACGTTCAGCCTGTATGACTCGGCAAACTACGTTCCCTTCAATGCGGACGTAGCCGAGGACAACGAAACGGGTTACAACTACACCGCAAGCCTCTATACCGAAAGCCTTGCATACCTCAACATAAAGGACGGCAACAACCGTATTATCTTTGCAGACTATGCGGCGATTGACCAATCCTTTGCGGTTGACACCGATGACGACGACACGACCGATACCCCCGACGACGGCGACAACACGTCGGTTTGGCTCCTCGTTTCATCAATCGTTCTCGTAGTTGCGCTCCTGTTCACTATCCTCTCTATCCTTATAAGAGATATGGTTAAAAAGTCAAAGCGCGGCAAGACGATGGGCAAAAACAACTATAACCAGAATAAGCGCAACCGCTTTATAAGAAAATCTGAGTCCGAAGCAACGAACGAAGAGCCCGCAGAAGCCCCCGCGGAAGAAGTTGAAGAAACCGAGCCCGAAGCCGACAGCGCGGAGGAAAATACAGAAACGGTTGAACAAACCGAAAGTGTTGAAGAAGCCGAGGCTTCGGAACAGCCCGAAGAAAACGGCGAACCGTCGGAAACAACCGAACAGACCGAAAGCGAGTCTGAAAAGCCCGACGAAGAATAAACCCAAACAACAAAAAAACCTATGCGGATAACCGCATAGGTTTTTTTATATCCTCAATCCTTTTGGCAAATGATTTTTTGCAACCCCGCCCGACGCTTTGCACCAGCCCAACGGAAAACCACAAAAAGCCGCTATATGCCAACCCTTTAAGGCATTATCGCAATCGAAGGTCTGCCCGCGCAGATACTTTATTGCTGTCTGTTCGTCAAGCTCGATAAAGCCCGCCTCTCCCTTTTTAAGACACATTGCAAGAGAATGCGAGGGAATAAATCTGTCCTTTGCAAACTCGCCGAGTCTTACGCCTGCGCGTAAGGTCTGCACGGAAATTTCAGGCATTTCATCAGGCAGTGAATAGAGCGTATCGCCGACGGCGTGCAGATTACAATACCTTGTTGAAAGCGTACAACTTTCCCATTCCCTGTAAATCGATATCAGTTTTTTATCTTTCACAAAAGGCGCAAGCAAAGGCAAGTCGCGCCGAATTCCGCCGTCCTTTTCTATTACCGCAAAAAAGTGTCCTTCGCCCCTGATTTCGTGCGGCAACAGCTTTTGCATTTCGATTAGCCGACAGTCGGGGTGTAGATATAAAAAGCTTTCTACCTGCCGCTCGTCCTCTTCGGGTGCAAACGTGCAGGTTGAATAGACCATTCTCCCGCCGCCCTTCAGCATTTTGTGCGCGCAAGCCAAAATATCCTTTTGCCGCGCGGCGCATAGATTTACGTTTTCAAGACTCCATTCGGGAATAGCCGCCTCTTCTTTTTTAAACATTCCCTCGCCCGAGCAAGGCGCGTCAACGAGAATTTTATCAAAATATCCTTCGAAGCACTCCGACATAGTCTGCGGCGGTGCGCAGGTGATTACTGCGTTTTTAACGCCCATACGCTCCACATTAGAGCAAAGAATTTTAGCGCGCGAAAAATTGATTTCGTTTAAAAAAATTACGCCCTCGCCGCCGAGATACTGAGCAAGCTGAGTACCCTTTCCGCCGGGCGCGGAACACAAATCGAGAACGCGCTCTCCCCGCTCAACCGCCAGCTTAGGGGCGGCAACCGCCGCAGAAGGCTCCTGCACGTAGTAAAGCCCCGCCGCGTGGTGAACGGTTTTTCCGGGACTTTCTGCCGAAACGTAAAATGCCGAGCTTTCCCAGGGGACAGGCTCCAGGTCAAACGGCGAAATTTTTTTGAAATCCTCCACCGCGATTTTAAGTGTGTTTATGCGGATTGCCTTTTCGGGCGGAAGAGTGTAGCTTTTTAAAAAGCCGTCAAAGTCGGAAAGACTTGACTTCATTCTCGAAAGAAACTCTTTAGGAAGGTCATTCATTCAAAAGCTCCTTAAAGCCCTCAATATCCAGAACGGTAACTCCTTTCAGCTTTTGCGCATTCTGTAAGCGCGGCGAATCGTCGCCTTGATAAGTTACGTAAAAATCACTTTTCGTTACGTGAAAAGAATAACTGCCGCCGCACTTAAAAACGGAATCAGCCATTCTTTCGGCAAGGGACAAATCGTCCTCGATTTCGCGTGCAAAAGTGAAAGTTTTGCCAAAAAATTTTCCGTCGGAAAAAGGACGCTTTCTCGATACGTAATTAGCAAACTTAGTACGGGTTTTTGCGCGCTGTTGCTTTATCTCGTTTATTTTGGCGTGGTGGGCTTTGAAACCCTGCGAAGTCGGCGCGTGTATCTGATAATTGTTTATCTTGCCGTCGGTTACGCGCAATTGTTTTATAAGCTCGCGGTATCCGCACCCCTTTGCCTTGCACATTGCCTCAACCACGCGCATTGTTGCATACGCGTCGTCGGCGGCGCGATGCGGAACAAAGTCCACTCCCAAATCGTTTGCAATATGCTCCAATCCGAACTGGTGCGAAAAGTCCGAAATATAGGTCATATATATAAGCTGACTGTCGGAAAAGGAAAACCTGAACGACGGCAAGCGGAACCTCTTTGTTTCGAGGTTGAGATACTTTACATCGTTCATAGTTGCGTGTCCCAAAACAATATTGTCCTTATCTTCCAAAAGCTCTTTTATATAATTGTAAACCTTGGGGAATGCGGGATACTTTTTAAACTCGTCGTAAGAATAGGGCAAAACTATACCCTTATCGCCCTTTCTGTCGGTTAAATGAAATTCTCCGCGCGGATTGATAAGAATATCCTCTTTTTTAAGGATATTAAAATTTTCGTCGCAGACAACGTAACCGAAAACACATATTTTGGCAACCGTCTTTCTGACGCTTGCACACTCTATATCAAAAAATACAAGGCTCATAACTCTTTCGGGTATATTATATCATTTTACGACGGAAATATCAACCTGTCGACAAACACCCTTGACAAATATATGCGTTTATAATATAATTTTTATATGAAAAAATTGCTGACAATTGTCGTATTAGGACAATCGGACGGCGGCCGCAGTGATACGCTGTACAGCGGTGTTGAACTAATTTACGCCGACGGAAATATCCCTGCCGCCGTAAAACAAGCCAAAGGCAAATATATATTGATTGAAAACCGCACGTTTTTGTTCAGGGACGTACAACCTTTTTTGGACGCTTTGGACACCGCAACGCAGGACGTAATTCGCTTTAACGGCGCAAGCGCGTATAAAAGCGCGCTTTTTAAGGGCGTTGCCGAAAAAGACGATTGCTTCGCGTTTTGCGCCCTTGCCGCGCTCAATGCAAAAACGGTTGCGTATTTTGAATTTGCCCCCTTTGTATTTTCCTCCGTCCGTTGCGATTTTAACGCCGAAGAAAAACCCCTGCTCGAAGTCTGTTACGAGTTTAAACGCGCAAAATCCAAGCTTTCGAAAGATGTGTACGCACTGGTTTTTGATTTGATTTTAGAAAGGCTGTTGCTGTTTTATGCCTGCGCGATTATTGACGTACGCGAAGGAAAGATTACGGCGGATAAGCTTAGCGAATTCGATAAAAGTCTTAAAGACGAAATTGTTTTATACCTTGCTTTGGACAAGCGTTTCGGCGGCGGTAAGCTAACTAAAATACGGAACAAAGGCTTCAAGGTTTCAGGGTTTACCTGCAAACGGTACAAAAAATTGCTTAAAATTTAAGGACGCGTGATACGCGTCCTTTTTTTATTTTTTTACTTTTTTGAAACGGGAACAAGCTTTTCCTTGCCACCCATATAGGGGCGAAGCACCTCGGGAACGAATATGCTTCCGTCTGCCTGCAAATGGTTTTCAAGGAAAGCAATCAACATTCTGGGCGGTGCAACTACCGTGTTGTTGAGAGTGTGCGCAAATTCGTTTTTGCCCGTCTTTGCATTTTTGTATCTTATACCCAGTCTGCGCGCCTGAGCGTCGGTGAGATTGGAACAACTTCCTACTTCGAAATACTTTTTCTGTCTGGGGCTCCACGCCTCGATATCGCAACTCTTATATTTGAGGTCTGCCAAATCGCCCGAACAGCATAAAAGCTGTCTTACGGGAATTTGCATAGAAACGAAAAGTTCTACCGTATAGTTCCAAAGCTTCTCATACCAATAATCGCTTTCTTCGGGTTTGCAGATTACTATCATTTCTTGCTTTTCAAACTGATGGATACGGTATATTCCGCGCTCCTCCAAACCGTGCGCTCCCTTTTCCTTACGGAAGCAGGGCGAATATGAAGTGAGCGTTTTAGGAAGTGATTGCTCGGGCAGAATTTCGCCCATAAACGAACCTATCATAGAATGCTCGGAAGTGCCTATAAGGTACAAATCCTCGCCCTCTATTTTGTACATCATTCCGTCCATTTCTTCAAAGGACATTACGCCTGACACGACCGCGCTTCTTATCATATAGGGCGGAATGCAGTAGGTAAAGCCCTTATTGATCATAAAGTCGCGTGCGTACGAAAGCACCGCCGAATGAAGTCTTGCAACGTCGCCTATAAGATAATAAAATCCGTTTCCGCTCGTTCTGCGTGCGGCGTCCAAGTCGATACCGCCAAGACTTTCGAGTATGTCGAGGTGATAGGGCACTTCGAAGGGCTTTTCCTTCGCTTCGAGAAAGACCTTGCCCTGC
This sequence comes from Clostridia bacterium, assembly GCA_029063275.1. GTDB lineage: Bacteria > Bacillota > Clostridia > Christensenellales > Borkfalkiaceae > Coproplasma. The sequence goes on along the minus strand of JAIDOO010000229.1, from coordinate 3,254 downwards.
ACGTTTTCGCTGTCGTCCTTACCCAAGGGGACGTCGTCCGCGATAATGTTAGGAATTGCCATCATATCGTTTTTGAGCTTGATTTCGATTTGTTCGCTCTCCTGCTCGATTACCGCTATTCTGTCGTTGTTTTCTTTGGAAAGACGCTTTGCTTCTTCCGCCTCTTCCTTTTTACCTTCGCGCATAAGAGTGCCGATATTTTTTGCGAGCACGTTGCGCTGTGCGCGGCGTTCGTCGCCTTCCTGTTGAAGGGCGCGCTTTTTTAAGTCAAGCTCTATAACCTCGTCTACAAGGGGAAGCTTTTTGTCCTGAAACTTTTTTTTGATATTTGCTTTTACAAGTTCGGGATTTACCCTTATCAGGTTTATATCTATCATTTAAGTTTATCCTCCGAAAGAACAAATCAATTATACTTCAAAATGTTTCCAATTGCAATTATTTATCCCTTAATATCTTGAAAAAATAAAAGTACTGTGCTATAATGTAAAGAGCAAATAATTACAAAATTTTTTTTGAAAGATTATGAGTAAAATTTATTATAAAGTAAACGATAAAAAGGAAGAAAAGCCGCAAAAGCCGACTCCCGAGTCCGAGAGCAAACTGTTTGACGCACAGCCTGTGCAGGAAACGGATAAGTCCGCTAAAAACGGCGAAGCCAAGCAGCAACAGGAATTTGACAAGGAAAAGATTGTCAAATACTTTAAGCGGCACCCTAAAAAGCAAATCAACTATAAGGTTGACAGATTTTCGCCCAATATTAAAAAGGGTCTTTCCTCGGCGCAGGTGCAGACGAGGTTTAAGCAATTTCTGTTCAACGACACTAACAAAAAATACTCCCGCTCTTACGCAAGTATTTTTATAGGCAACATATGTACGTTTTTCAATCTCTTGTGTTTGCTTGCGGGTATTGCGCTTATTATCGCGCATACGCAGGGAATAACGAACTACCTCGTTCTGTTTATTACAACCGCGAATATCGTTATCGGTATTATTCAGGAAATACGTTCGAAGCTGTCAATCGATAAGCTGTCAATTCTTGCGACTAATACGGTAAAAGTAATACGCGACGGCGAGGTTACCGAAATCCCTACGACCGAAATCGTTTTAGATGACGTACTTATTTTGGAGCTCGGCAATCAGGTGCCTGCCGACTGTATTCTTGCGGAAGGCTCGGTCGAAGTAAACGAAAGTCTTTTGACCGGTGAATCGATTGCAATCAAAAAGCAGGCGGGCGATTTGTTATATGCGGGAAGCTTCATTTCGAGCGGCAGTGGAAAATGCAGGGTTGAAAAAGTCGGCAGAGCGACTTATCTCGAAAAGCTGACTTCCAAGGCGAAAAAGTACAAACGCCCCAACTCCGAGCTTATGAACTCGACTAAGCTCATTATCAAAGTAATAGCGATAATAATCATCCCTATTGCAATAGGAATGTTCTTCATTTCCAGAGCGAACTTTATCGAAACCGAAAACGTCGTGAGCTGGATTTTCAACGAAAAGATTAACTTTGCAATTCAAAGAACGTGCTCGGTCGTTATAGGAATGATACCGTCGGGTATGCTTCTTCTGACAAGTATCGCCCTTGCGGTCGGAATTGTAAGGCTTGCAAAAAATCATACGCTGGTGCAGGATATGTATTCGCTTGAAATGCTGGCGCGCGTAAACGTTTTGTGCCTTGACAAAACGGGAACGATTACCGACGGCAGAATGAAAGTGAACGACTGTGTAATTCTGAATACGGTAGGCGATTACTCTTTAAACGATATTATGGGCAGTATGCTTGCCGCCCTTGACAGCAACAACCAGACGTCTATCGCGCTTTTCAACCACTTCGGTTATAACGATATTCTGACGCCCGTTGCCACCGTTCCTTTTTCATCCAAGATAAAGCTTTCGGCGGCGACATTCGAGGACGTAGGCACCTTTGTAATGGGTGCGCCGGAGTTCGTGCTTAAACCCTATCCCGCCAAAGTAGAAAAGATAGTTAAGCAGTATGCGCAGATGGGACTTCGCGTTATAGTGCTCGCGCACTCGCCCTCCCCCATCGTCGGCGACAAACTGCCCGCAGTTTTAAAGCCGATAGCGGTTATATCCATAGCAGACAATATCCGCGAGGATGCAATCGAAACAATAAAATGGTTCGGCGAAAACGACGTAAACGTAAAGGTAATTTCGGGCGATAACCCCATTACCGTATGCGAAGTAGCAAAGCGCGCAGGAATTAAAAACGCGGATAAATTTATTTCGCTTGAAGGTCTTAACGAAAAAGAAGTTTTGAACGTAGCAAATAAATACACCGTTTTCGGAAGAGTTACGCCCGAGCAAAAAGCCGTTTTGGTACGCGCGATTAAGGCTGAAGGCAACACGGTTGCAATGACAGGCGACGGCGTAAACGATATTCTCGCCTTGAAGGAAGCCGACTGTGCAATATCGGTTGCGTCAGGCAGTGAAGCGGCAAGAAACGTAAGCCATATAGTTTTGATGGACAACAACTTCAATTCTATGCCGAAAGTAGTTGCGGAAGGCAGGCGAGTTATCAACAACATTAAAAACTCGTCCTCGCTGTATCTTATGAAAACGCTGTTCACCGCAATTCTTGCAACCCTTTGCATTGCGATGCAGGTACCCTACCTGTTTATGCCTCAGAACGTACTGCTGTTGGAAATTTGCGTAATTGCTATTCCTTCATTCTTCCTCTCACTGCAACCCAACAAAGAACGGGTGCAAGGCAAGTTTATTACGCACGTTATGAGCGGAGCGATATCGGGCGCGCTGCTAATGATTATATGCGTTATGTCGATGTATATAACTAACGTCATAGACAGCGAAGAGTTCGGACAGCACTATCTGCCTATGTGTATGATTGCGCTGACCTTCTCGGGACTTGTAATGGTTTACAGAATTTGTAAACCGCTGAACGCTTACCGCGCAATCCTGTGCCTTTGTATGTTGGGGCTTTGCATAACGGCTTACGCTGTTTCACCAATTACCGAGCTTTTGTTTGCGGGCTGGTCAAAGCTCGACTGGGCATACTCGAAGATACTTATCATTGTCGTAGTAATCGAAGCGGCGTTCCCCGTTTCGAGCTGGCTGATAAGTCTGATGCACGTAATTATGCCGTCGGCGGCTACAAACGCAAAACAAAAACATAAGCACACGGCGCACCAAACGCCGCCCGCGCCTCCTGCGCCTCCCGCACAACCGACCGAATAAATTTTAAAACCAAAAAACGGAGCTTTTAAAGCTCCGTTTTATTT
>JAIDOO010000228.1 GCA_029063275.1 Clostridia bacterium | reverse complement strand
GTTTTAAAACCGCAACGCCCCTAATTTATTTAAATCACGCCTTTTTGTCTTTTAAGGTTTTCGATATTACCGACGGGATAAAGGTTACAACAGATACGAGTATGGCGACAGACGCAACTATTGCCGTTGTAACGATAAACACGATTGCGGCGATAATTCCGAGAATAATTTTTGCTATTATCATAAACAGAATCGAGTCTAAATCCAACGAGAAAATGAAGCCCGGCAAACTGAAAGTAAAACCGCCTGCGGTAAATATTTTTTGTATTATGCCGCCCCACATATACTGGCTTATGAAAGTGAATGACAGTATTCCTGCAACCGCCATTACAATCAGGTTGAGATAGTCTTTTGTAACAAAGTACAGCGCAAGGAATAAACCTATATTGATTGCCGAAAAAATTGCGGCGATTATAAGCGCAAGATTGCGTCTGTAACCGACGTCTTCGTCATAGCCCGTGTCTTTAAGGCGAAGACCCGAGCGCAAATCTTCGAAGAAATCGGTTGCCGCGCATACCGCCCCGAATACGCAGACGGGAACGAAGAAGAGAAGAAGTCCGTACAGTCCTTCACCGTCGGGAAATCTGAAACAGAGGAAAGCAAACAGTGCAAAGCAGGCTAGCGAAACCAAAATACTTATAATAAGCTTTAAATCGACTTTTCTGCCTAAATTTATTTGTCTTTCCTGTTCGCGTCTTGCGCTAAGCGCCATTTGCTTTGCTTCGTTTTCCTGTTCAATTTTCTCAAAGCAGGGCTTACATAACAATTTAGGCTCGGTTGCGCCGACGTCGTCCTCTTTAAGCATTTTTCCGCATACGGTACACACGCCTATTAAATCTGCGGCGGCTGTACCCTGTTCGGCGGGTGCTTCTAAAACCGCGCTCGCGGCGGCGGTTTCGGGCAATTCTTCGTTTTCGTCGGCGAAGTAGCCGAGCGGCACCTGAAAGTACTTTGCCATTTGCGACATTGTTTCGAAATCGGGTAACGACTCACCGCGTTCCCATTTGGAAACCGCCTGATAAGTTACGTTAAGGACTTTGCCAAGCTCTTCCTGGGTCATTCCTTTCGTTTTTCTTAAATAGGCAATTTTTTTACCGTATTCCATTTATAATCACCTCGTTGTTAAGCTACGGTTTAATTATACTAAAAATCACAGTCCACTTCAATAAAATCCACTAAACCGTTAGTTGAATTTTTGTCTTAATGCTTGAATCGGGCGCAAAATAAAGGCTTTTATCGGTCAAACACGCATAAAGCGCGGTTTAAGTTGCGTTGTGGATAAGTAGGCGGTTTTGTCCGCATTTTTGTATAAAATGCGCCGGTTATCCACTGAAAGTTGTCCACATTCGGGTCGCAAAAAAGTGTGGAAATCGGCAAAACAGAAAAAACTGTCCACAATTTATCTACAACTGAAACGAAAAACGACAAAATGCGATAAAAAATGACGGTTATCGGGATAAATAAGGGAAAAATTATCCACATTGGTGCAAAGTTTACAAAATACTATTATACGCGTTAAAACGGTTGACAATTACTATAACTGTATATATAATGCCGATAATTACACAATAGGATCGTCGGAGGACTTACTGCCGCAGCGGTAACTGTCGATAAGACGTCGGGTGCGCCCGGTTAATCGTTTAACCGCAGCGCGTTTTTTTTAATTATGAGAATACAGCTTTCAGAACACTTTACTTTCAAAAAACTGCTTGCCTTCGTTGCACCGTCGATTGTTATGATGGTGTTTACCAGCGTGTACAGCGTTGTGGACGGACTTTTCGTGTCAAACGTGGTCGGCGCGGACGCCGTTGCCGCCATTGCCAGAATTTTTCCCGTAATAATAGTTTTGGGCTCTATCGGCTTTATGATAGGAGCGGGCGGAAGCGCGTTGGTTGCAAAGACTTTGGGTGAAGGCGATAAGGAGAGGGCAAACTCGTACTTTTCATTCCTCGTTTACGTTACTCTTGCAATAGGTACGGTTATCGCGGTTGCGGGACAATTTGCCGTGCCTTCGGTAGCGCGTCTTCTTGGCGCAGAGGGTAAGACCTACGATTATTGCGTTTTGTACGGCAGGGTGCTTTTGGGCGCGCAACCGTTTTTTATATTGCAGAATATTTTTCAGTCCTTTTTCGTCGCGGCGGAAAAGCCCGCGCTGGGACTTATCGTAACGGCGGCGGCAGGCGTTACGAACATAATTTTAGACGCTGTTTTTATTATCGGGTTTAAATGGGGGCTTGCGGGCGCGGCGGCGGCTACTGCGGCAAGCCAGGTGCTTGGCGGAGTTTTTCCCGTGATATATTTCGCAATGAAAAACAAAAGCCTTTTGCGGCTTACTAAAACTAAGTTTTATGCAAGGGCTCTGCTTAAATCCTGCGCCAACGGTTCGTCGGAATTTCTGTCAAACGTGTCCGCGGCGGTAATAACAATGCTGTACAATTTTCAGGTGGATAAATTCGAGGGCGACGCAGGTGTGGCGGCTTACGGCGCGATAGCTTACGTTACTATGGTTTTCTATTCGCTGTTTATGGGCTATACCGTGGGCAGTGCGCCGATTATTGCATATAACTACGGCGCGCAGAATAAAGCCGAACTTAAAAACCTTTTCAAAAAAAGCCTTATAATTATTACCGTTACGGGCTTATTGATGACCGCGCTGTCGCAGGCGCTTGGCTATCCGTTTGTAAAAATGTTCGGATATAACGACGAGCTTTTTAAAATAACGCTGAGAGGGTTCAGAATATACAGCTTTGTGTTTATAATCGTCGGGTTCAATATGTTCGGCTCGTCGTTGTTTACCGCGCTGAACAACGGACCCGTGTCGGCGGCTATATCTTCGTTGCGCATAGCGTTCTGTATTGCCGCCGTGCTTGTTTTTCCGCTTGCGTGGGGAATAGACGGAGTGTGGGCGGCGGCAAACTTTGCCGAACTCTTTGCAATTGCAACCACGCTGCTTTTCGTCTTTCTGTACAGGAAAAAATACGGCTATTAAAAAGCCTTGGGCTTGACGTATCTTAATAGCTTGCGTACTTGATTTATTTTGCGCAAGTCAAACTTAAAAAAGCCGCCCCGCGCCAAATGGCGCGGGGCGGCTAAATTTACAGTACCTTAGATAAAAATTCTTTCAGCCTTTCGTTTTTGGGGTTTGCAAAAAGCTCTTCGGGCGGCGCTTGTTCAACTACGTGTCCGCCGTCCATAAACATAACTCTTGTTGCAACTTCCTTTGCAAAGTTCATTTCGTGGGTAACGATTACCATAGTCATTCCTTCGTCTGCAAGTTCTTTTATAAGCTGTAAAACTTCGCCGACCATTTCGGGGTCGAGCGCGGAGGTGGGCTCGTCGAACAGAATGACTTTCGGGTTCATGGCAAGGGCGCGTACGATTGCAATTCTCTGCCGCTGTCCGCCCGAAAGGGTGGAGGGGTAAACGTTTGCTTTATCATCTAATCCTATGCGCTTTAAAAGCCGCATGGCATTGGCGGCGGCGTCCTCTTTGATTTTTTTCGCGCTCGTCTGCAAGGGGGGGATAGGAGTTTTTTTGTCTTTGCCCTTAAAGAGGTTGCAAAATTTCAGCCACAGGTTTTTAATCTGCGCCCGCCTTAAATCCTGCATAGCAACGTGGACGGGAGCGAGGGTAATGTTTTTAAGCACGTTCATATTGTTAAAAAGATTGAAGTGCTGAAAGACCATACCCATACGGCGGCGCTGGATATTAATATCCACGCGTAAATCGCAAAGGTTGTTACCCTCAAAAAAGACATAGCCGTCGGTAGGGTCTTCCAAAACGTTTAAACAGCGTAAAAACGTGCTTTTTCCGCTTCCCGAGGGTCCGATTACTGCGACCTTTTCGCCTGCGAAAATCTTTTCGCTGATGTTGTCAAGCACCTTTAAGTCGCCGAATTTTTTTGTGAGATGCTGAACTTCTATCATTGCCGTACTGTCGCACGGCTCAACGGGGGTTACCTGAGTTTTGATAAATTTCTGCTTTTTATCTCTTTTCACTCTTTCTCAACCTCCTTTCGATAAGTTTTATGACCAAGGTCAGAAGGTAAACTATTGCAAGGTAGCAAAGCGCGACTACAAGCATGGGTACGAGGTAGCTTGCAAGCCTTTCGCCCGAACCGATAATTTTTGCGACTGCTGTCAAATCCACCATACCTATCATAGATACGATAGAAGTTTCTTTGATAAGAGCTATAAGCTCATTGCCGATAGCGGGAATAACGTTTTTCATTCCCTGCGGAATAACTATTCTCATCATAGTGTAACCGCTTGAAATTCCAAGAGCGCGGCTCGCCTCGGTCTGTCCTCTGTCAACCGAGAGAATGCCCGCACGGATATTTTCAGAAACGTAGGCGCCGCTGTTTATGCCGAACGCGATAATTGCGGTAATTTCCATAGGAAAGCCGCGAATGGCGAATATGACAAAAGCCATTATAAAAAGTTGCAGAGCCATAGGCGTGCCGCGGATTATAGTAACATAGGCGTCGCAGATAAATTTAGGCGCAATAAGCCATTTGTTTTTCGGCTGTATTTTTATTATTGCTACCAAAGTTCCGAGAAAGAGCCCCAAAACGCCCGCGCCGACTGAAATTATCAGGGTTGACAAAAGCCCCTGACCTATCATTTTCAGATAGACCGTGCTTGTGAATATTTCCGCTAAGTTTTCAAAAAAACCTGCCGATACCGAGTAAATCATATTTTCTCCGAAAATTACGAAAGGGAACCGCAAAAAGCGGTTCCCGCCCGTTTAGTTTTGATTATTATTCTCCGCTGTCAAGACCGAGGTGCTTTGCAACGAGGGCGTTTATTCCCTCTTCGCCGAGCTCGGCTAAAACTTCGTTAATAGCGTCCAAAAGCGCCTTGTTTCCCTTGGTAACGCAGATAGCGTACTGTTCTTCCGTGGGGAAGTCCGCAGTAGCTTCTTCGTCGGCGGAAGCGGGGTAATAGAGCGCGTAGCAGACATAACCGTTGTTTTTGGAAACGATGTATTCTGCAGGGAGCTTGTCTACCACGACTGCGTCCGTCTGGTTTGCGCCCATTGCGTCAACTGCAAGCTGTGCGCTGTCGTACGATATGCAGACGGTGCCCGTTCCTTCAAGCTGACCCGTGTAGTCGTCCTCGCCCTCTATTTCAAGATTAACGTAAATATCGCCTGTCGTATCGCGCTGTACGCCGACTTTTTTGTTTGCAAGCTCGCTCCAAAGAACATACGTTACGTCGCCGTCTTCATACGTTGTAACTTCTTTGCTTGCAGGGAAAATCGCATACTGAACGGAAGTGAAGTAGGGGTTTGAAAAATCAACCTTTTCCTTACGCGCGTCTGTAATGGTGATGCCTGCCGCGCCGCAGTCGTACAATTTGCCGGAAGCGACGTTGTCGATAATAACGTCAAAGTCGGTGTGGGTGAATACAACCTGCTTGCCCATCTTTTCGCCGACCAAATTCATAATGTCTACGTCAACGCCCTTGATTTCGAGATTGTCGTCAAAGTATTCAAACGGAGCAAACTGTGCGTTTGTGTTGACGTAAATCTTATTGTCGCTGCACGCTGTCAGTGAAAGTGCGCTTGCTGTGCAGATTGCCGCAGCCGCTAAACCTATAATAGCTTTTTTCATAAAATACCTCTTTAAATGGATATGTAAAGTTTAGCATAAATATTCTAAGAAGTCAAGATGCTTTTAG
>JAIDOO010000227.1 GCA_029063275.1 Clostridia bacterium | reverse complement strand
TTATAAACAGTAATTTAACGGGGTAAGTGTAAAATGAAAGATAAAGTATTGGTAGTAATCGACATTCAAAACGACATTACAAAAAACTACAAAGAAATAATCAGCAATATCAATTCCGCTATTGATTGGGCTGTTGCTCACGATATTCATGTTGTCTATATCAAACATAACAACTTATCGGCAGGAACCCGAACATTTAAGCCCGACACTCGTGGTGCGGAATTAGTACCCGATATGAAAATTGTGTCAGAAAACATATTTGTTAAAAGCAAGGGCAACGCATTGACAAGTGAAGCATTTGCCGCTTTTATAAGTGATAACGGCATAAAAGAGTTTTATGTGGCAGGTGCGGACGCAGTTGCTTGCGTAAAATCAACTTGCTATAATATGGCAAAGAACGGTTTTACCGTTCACGTTCTATCGAATTGTATTACAAGTTATGACAAAAAGAAAATCCCCGAAATGTTAGACTACTATGAGCGAAACGGTTGTAGTATTGAAACTTTGAGTTAGTTAAATTTCAATTTATTGCACTAAACTAAAAAAACCCCCGATTTTTCGGGGGCTTTTTATTATCAATGCGTTTTTAAAACTTCTTTGTAGAAGCTATCCATTTCGGACTTGGTTTTGAATTTTGCAACAAACATCGTGTTTGCCATTGTTCCGCTCAAAACTTCGGGAATTCTTTCAACCATTTTGATATTTTCGGCATACTTTTCTTTTACTTCGTCATCGTTAAGCACGAAGTTTTTGCCGTCGCGCCTGCCTGCGTACGCGCAGTAGAATTTTTCACCCGTATTAACTTCGGTAGAGCCGTTTGCAAGCACGCCCGCCCAGATTTTATATACGTCGGTACTGCAGGCAAAGTTCATCATATCGGGGGTAAATCCGCCCGCAGGACGCATATTCACTTCCAGCGCTACAACCTCACCCTTTTTGCCTATGCGCTGGTCCTTTGTCAGGCGGAAAAATTCGAAGTGGATAAACCTGTTTTTTACGCCGAACGCCTTTACGGTGCGTCTGCCCGCGTCGAGAACGTCGCCGGCAAGTTCGTTTACTATGTAATAGATACAATTACCGTTTTCATTTACGGTATCCATAAGCGAATCGGGAGTTACGTTGCCCGTTTCGAAAACGGGGTTGCCCTTACCGTCTACGATAGCGTCGTAAGAGTTAACCTCCGCCTCGATATACTCTTCCATAATATAAGGCGTATCGGGCTTGGATGCAAGAAAATCAATAAGCTCCTGCTCGTTTGAAATTTTATGCGTAGCGGCGGCGCCTATGCCGTTGTCGGGCTTGACTATTACGGGATAGCCGACTTCGTCAATTAGCTTCTGGCAGTTTTTAAGAGTCTTTACTATGCAGAATTTAGCGGTTTTTACGCCTGCCTTCTGGAAGTACTTTTTCATCTTGGACTTGTATCTGATTTTCTTAACGTCGCCCGTTTTAAAGCCCGTAGTAATTCCGAATGCAGTTCTCAAAGCCGCGTCGTGCTCGAGCCAGTACTCGTTATTGCTTTCAAGAAAATCGATTTTGCCGTACTTGAATACAAAAAAAGCCACCGCGCGGTAAACCTCGTCGTAGTTTTCAAGATTATGTACCCAATAGTATTCTCTTACGTTTTCTTTTACGTCATCCGAAAGTTTATCCCACGGGCAGTCGCCGATTGTAAGAACGTTGAACCCGTAATTTTTAAGCTCGCGGCAGAACTTCCAGTAGTTTGCAGGAAAGTCAGGTGAAATGAATATAAAATTTTTCATAAATTATCCTCCCTTTATGAAATTTGTTTGATTATAAATTCAGTTGCCGAACAACACGTTTATAAAGTAAGGTATCTGCTTTTCCCAGCTTGCTTCCGAATGGGTGCCGCCCGGGACTATGCGCGAAGTCAGATTAACGTTTTTTCCGATTAAAGCCGAAGCCGTTCCGGCAAAATAATCCCTTTGGCTGTCGTGATTTTTAAACTCGCAACTTCCGTAATCCATATACAGACGGGTACCCGCCTTGTATTTGGTACTTTCAATAAAGTCGGGGACGCCTTTACAGACCCAGAGGCTGGGTGAAAGCGCCGCCCCGCGCGAAAAATATTTTTTGTAAGCGGAAAGCGCGTAAAGGGTCATTAGTCCGCCCATCGAGCTTCCTCCGATAGCGGTGTTTTCCCAATCGGGCAACGTACGGTAATGCAGGTCGATATACGGCTTAAAGGTTTTTACAAGCCAATCCATATATTTTTTGCCCCTGCCCGATATCTTTTGCCCGCGCATATCGAAATCCACCGGTGAGTATTCCGAAAGCCTTTCATTTCCTTCGTGATTGCACTCTACCGCCGCAATTATTAGCGGAACTTTATTCCCGTCCAGATAATCCGAAAGCCCCCAGCTTTTGCCGTAAGTCGCTTCCTTATCCGAAAAAAGGTTGTGCCCGTCGAACATATACATTACGGGAAACCTTCCGCCGTTGCCGTAATTTTCCGGTAAATAAACGTAAGCTTTGCGCGTTTTTTCGCCTGTGAGCGCAGGAATTTGAATATCCCAACTTTCTATCATATGATTTCCGTCTGAAATGCGTTTCAAATGCGTTTGTATTTAAGCTTGCGTCAAATCACATATGCGCCGTAATAAACGCAAGTATATCCTCTTTTACCTTTTCACTGCAAGTGTCGTTTAAAATTTCGTGTCTGCCGTTTTCATAGAGGGTGATATCCACCTCTTCGATACCGGCTTTGATAAATTTATCGTAAGCTTTTTGCACGCCCTTGCCGTAATCGCCCACGGGGTCGTTTGCACCCGCGACGAAAAATACGGGCAGATTTTTTGGAACTGCGTTTATCGTTTCGCGCGAGCAAGCCTGCTTTATAATGCGGAACAGCACGCTGTAACCGTTGTTCGTAAAGTCGAAACCGCAGAGCGCGTCCGCCTCGTACTTGTCCACGTTTTCACTGCTCTCCGAAAGCCAGTCGTTTTCCGTACGGGCGGGTGAAAATTTTTTATTGTAGCTGCCGAATGCCAGCTTTTTTATGAATTTGCTTCTGTGGCGCCAGCCGCAGAAAAGCGCGTCGAGCCCAACGAAAAACAGAGCCGCATTGAGGATTGCCATACTTTTAAAGCCGCTTCCCATAATCACAGCGCCATTGAAATCCCCGCCGTACTGCGATATATATTTACGGCAGAAAAACGACCCCATACTGTGTCCCAGTATGAACGAGGGAACGTTGCCCACCTGCTTTTTAACCGCAAGCTGTAAGGCGCGTATATCCCGGATTATAATATTTGTATCGCGCCGTTTATTGAAGTAACCCAGATCGTCCGCGCCTCTTACGGACTGACCGTGTCCCAAATGGTCGTCGGCGCAGACGGCAAAGCCGTTTTCAGCAAGATATTCGGCAAAGGGCGCGTATCTTTCGGCATACTCCGCCATTCCGTGGATTATCTGGACAACGCCCTTTATTTCACCCTCGGGCAACCATAAACAGGCGTGAATTGTAGTTACGCCGTCGTGCGACGGATAATAAATATTTTCCATTTATATATTCCTTAATTATTTAATTTATTATATCATATAACACAAGCTTATGCAAGAAAAAAGCGTGTTTTGGCGTATTAACGCAAAAGAAAGGCGTTTTCAAAGCAAATTTTTCTTTTGTTTTGCTCGATTTCATGCGCAATTTCGCATAACCTATCGTTTAACGGCGAGGGTGCGCCGACCCGTTTCGCCGCCGCAGAAACAGCGCCGTTCATAAAATCTATTTCGCACGGTCTGCCCGCTTTTAAATCGAAATACATTCCCGAAACGAGTTTTTTGTGGCTGTGCATAGCCAAAGGCAACAGCGCGAGCGCAAGCCTTTTTTTAAACGGACCTTTGTACGAAAAAAGCCCGTCAATGCGGTGCCCCTGGATTTTTCCAGGCTTTACGCCCGATAATTTTGCGACGGTAAAAACCTCGTTTAAAATTTCAAGCGCAACGCTCCGCGTAATTTTATTTTTACCAACCTCGCCGAAAGTCATACCGCAAATTGCGGAAAGTGAAGAAAATGCGCAGTTTATGGCAAGCTTTGTCCACCGCGCGCCCTCTAAATTTTCGGTAACGGTAACTTTGCCAGCGCAGGAAAGATATTGCTTTACCGTACCGGTTTCGGCGTTGCCGCCCTCAGGCGAGCCGAGCGCAAAAGTCATTTTGCTCCGTTCGGAGGTGAGTTCGACTTTTCCGCTTTCTATAAAAGTCGCGCCCCAGCTTACCGCACAGCCGAGGCACCTGTCCTTTCCGACCGCTTCGATTACAGCGCTTTCGGGCAAGCCGTTTTGCATCGTGCAGACGACTCCGCCCTCTTCTAAAATACCGTTTAAAAATTCCAACCCGCCGTCGCACTGCTTGGTCATTAAAAAAATTACCGAGTACCTTTCCGACACCTCTTCGGGCGTAAGCGCGTTCACTTTTACCGACAGCTTCACGCCGCCCGTTATTTGCGCGCCCCTCTCTTTAAGCGAAGATATGTGCGCGCGGTTACGGCTGATTAAATCTATTTGTTTGCCTGCGGCGGTTATAAACGCGCCTAAAACCGTGCCCATTGCGCCCGCGCCGAATATGGCGGCTTTCACTTGTTCAGCTCCTCAAATGCAAGCCGCGCCATATGCTTGTACGCTTCTTCGGATGGGTGCAGATGGTCGCCGCTGTCGTACCCCTCTTTAAACGCCGCGCCGTCTTTTTCCGAGCGAAGCGCACTTTCGAAGTCTATGCAGTCTTTTCCGCAGTTTTTAAGCCAGGCATTTATTCCGTTTTTCAATTCTTCCCTGAAAGGCGCGTAGGTCCTCCAACCTTTTATCGGCAACAGCGTGCCGCAAAACACTTTGAGCCCGTACCTTTCCGCAGTATCGAAGTAATATTTCAAACCCTCTTCCAGTTCTTCCAAAGCAGGCAAATCGGACATAGGTCTGAAAGGATTTATTTCTGTGCCGACGGGGTGGATTATGTCGTTTATGCCCTGCTGGATAACGACGGTATCCGCTCCGCTTACCGTTGAAATCTCGCGCTCGAAACGGTGTTTGCCGCTGAGCCCGTAGCTTTCGTATGTAATACAAGCGTATTCCCTCAAAACCCTGGTTCCGCTTGCGGCGCGGCGCACTATTGCCGTTTTATTGTACGGGTCGTCCATACACAGCATTGAAAGATAGTCGGGCCAGCTCTGCGACGTTATCGAGTCGCCGTAGCAAATCACGCAACGGTTTTTATCGTCCGTAAGAAGGTCTACGCCTGTCAGAAAATAAAAGACGTTTGTCGTCCTCGTTTTTTCAAGCGGAAGAACGGATTTCAAAGCGCAGTTGCCGAGCGAGTAAAACCCTCTTGTCAAAGGTCCCGTAACGACTACCGACGAGCGCATAAGGGTAAAATCCTTCAGATAGATACTGACCGAAACCGAGCCGAGCGGTTTTACACGGAAATCGATTTCGTCGGAAAAGGCTTCCTGACCCGCCTTGATTTTTACGCTCTCCTTTCCCGAAAAGGTTACTAGAGCCGCGTCCTTCAAATTTATTTCCCTGTCGGAAACCGCAGGCGCAACAGTAACCTGGTTTAACGTAACGTCTTCCGTTCCGCAGAAGTTTGAAAAATGCAGCCTTATTTTGTTGCCCGCAAAAGCGCACTTTATCGGATAACGCAAAGTAATATCTTTTGCGTAGGTTTCGGGGCGG
>JAIDOO010000226.1 GCA_029063275.1 Clostridia bacterium | reverse complement strand
CCGCTTCCGTAATTTTTGGAGTAGGCGAAAACCGACTTTGACGGCAGATTGAGCCTACTCCTTATCCTGCTTACTTTTTTGGGCATTTTTAGCCTTTTTTTCCACATTTGAATCCTTGCCTCCGTAACATACTTTTTCGCAAAATCGCTTCACTATAAATGGACACTTACCTGTTAATTTTCGGGGTATGCCATTTAATTTACCGAAATATTTTCTCCTTCACTTATTAGAGAAAAATCCTGAGGTAGTCCACGGTCTTTTGCGAAAATTTTTTGAATTGTTTTTTCCTTAAAAACATCTCTCTACTTATTAGAGAAAATTCACCATATCTGCACCCACCTTTTGTAAAAGTTTTTCGGTTCATTTTTCAGGTTGGTAGTGAAGCGCCAACAAATGCCTTCACTTATAAGAGAAATTTTGGGGGTTTGTTGGAGTGTTTTTCCGAAAATAGTTTCTAAAATTTTACCCTTACACTTATTAGAGACAAATCGGCACATCTACACCTACTTTTGAGAAAAGTTTTTTGATTTATTTTTAAGACGGTAGTAGAAGTGCAAAAGATGTCCTCACTTATTAGAGAAAATCAGCCTGTTCCTTGCCCGCTTTTAGGAAAAGTTTTTTAACTTTTTGTTTGAAAAAAATTCTCTTTCACTATAAAAGTTCAAAAATGACTTAAAGTTAAGGTTGACTCTAAAAAAATGTCCTCTCACTTATAAGAGAATTTTCAAGCATTTGTTAGGGTGTTTTTCCAAAAAAAGTTACACAAAAAATTATCCCCTCATTTATTAGAGAAAAATAAGAGGGTATACTAAACGGTCTAATTTGAATAGTTGTGGTGCAAAAAATGACGGGCAATAATTTGCTCGTCATTTTAAATTTCAACTATAAGTTAATAACTCTTTTCCCAAAAGGCTACGGCTTGATCGAACCACCCTTCGGCTATCGTTCCGATACCCAAACCGAAACCGTGCGGAAGTCCTGCATACGAATGATATTCCGTAGGAACGCCCATAGCCGCTAAATTATCTATGCGCGTTTTCATTGTGCGGTAGTTTGCAATACCGTCGCTCTCGCCCACGCAAACAAAAGTTGCAGGCTCGCCGTTTCGATTATAGTCGGTATGCCCCGTGTATTGAATAACCGCCGTACTCGGCTTTGGAATATTCG
>JAIDOO010000225.1 GCA_029063275.1 Clostridia bacterium | reverse complement strand
TTTTAATATTTTGCATAGTACTTGATTACACATAAATATACTATCTTCGTTTAATTCAAGCAGTTTATAATCTCTGAAACAATTGTCAAAAATAGCACAGCTCCTCTCGTACATATCTGGGCAGTTAAGCACTACGCAAACCACATCCATTCCGTTCCTTTCGGCGGAAGAAACAAGGCATCTACCGGCTTTTACCGTGTAGCCCGTCTTTACGCCGTTGGCGCCTTCGTACTTATAGAGCATTTTATTTTTATTTGCAAAGCTTCTGAAATTGCCTGTA
Source organism: Clostridia bacterium (assembly GCA_029063275.1). Lineage (GTDB taxonomy): Bacteria > Bacillota > Clostridia > Christensenellales > Borkfalkiaceae > Coproplasma. The sequence continues at coordinate 4,223 of JAIDOO010000225.1, read as the reverse complement.
TAATTTGCAGTAGAAACAATCTGCTTGAATACGGGATTATTCATTGCATAGCACGCGATTTTGCATAAATCACGCGCTGTTGTATAGTGTTCGCTATCGGGAAGTCCGCTCGGATTTTTAAAATGAGAGTACTCCGCGCCTATTTGTTTTGCACGGTCATTCATAGCCTCGGCAAATTTTTCAACCGTGCCGCTGTGGTGTATTGCCAGAGCGGTTGCGCTGTCGTTCCCGGAGCGAAGCATAAGTCCGTATAACAGATCGCGGATATTAATCTGCTCGTCTTTCTTCAGATATATACTGGACCCCTCTACCCCCACAGCTTCAGGAGGAACGGTAATAATTTCATCGAGGTCGCAGTCCTCGATTATGATTATCGCTGTCAAAATCTTTGTTGTGCTGGCCATAGGTAAACGCGCGTCGGCATTGTGCTCTGTCAGTACCGTTCCCGTCGTTAATTCCATTGCAATTTCAGACTGTGCGCTTGCACTGGCGCTGAATTTGTCGGGCAAAGCAAATAAAATTGCGCCAATAGAAAGAGATATAATAGCCAAAAAAGTTAATGCGAATTTTTTATACATTTTCAGTTATTTTATGAACCAAATTGCCCGTTTTATCAATTAACGAATCCAGCGGACTTTCTTCCATTTTAAGAAGTCTGCACGATTTTCCGTCGTCAATCAAAAAGCCCTGCGGCTTAACGGATATAACTGCGCCGTTACCGCCTGCAATTTTAAATCCATCTGCTTCTTTGAACGTTTTTACGTCGCCGTACTCTCCGCCGCCGCTTAAATTTACAACTGTAACCGATGAAAGAGGAATTACCTGCGTGCCGCTTACGGTAATAATCGATTTTCCGACTACGGTGTCCGCGTCTGCAACCTTTTCAATAGAAAGCGGTAATTCGTTAAAGTCTTTTTCTTTGCTTTTCTTAATTTTTGAGTACATTTAACTTCTCCATTAAAACATAAAAAATAATTTTGGTTACAACCAATAGGTTTATAACCGTTACAGCTTTTGCATAGTACCTTATAGAAGAATGTTCTTCATTGAGGATTGTGTAATTTCGCAGTTTGACATAGTTGCCATTTATTTGCAAAAACTTATATGCCGCTGTCGTAACACCGTTCTGAGCCAAAGCGGCGTAAGCGTTACGCTCATTCTGCATTCCGTAATCGGAAAGTTGAACCACTTTATAAATGCACAGCATATTGAAAATTTTGTAAGCGCTGAGCTTCAAATTGTTGAAATCCAGCTTTTTTTCTTTACCGTTTATCTGCATCTTTCCGGGACTGTTTTTGACCGTATTCGCGTTAAATAATCTTATAAATCTGAACACCGTAACGTTAACACTTCCGTATTTTTCTTCGGTATTTATATAAATATAGTTAAAAACGTGTATCGGAAAAATTGAAACCGCAAATCCCGCAGCCGCAATTATAACCATTGCTATATTCATAACAGTATTATTTGTAACATAATTTTAAATATTCAAAAAAAGCGGACTATGCCGTCCGCTTTTTTGTTTGATTTTTATGTAAATCAATCTATTTTAATAATATCGTCGTCGTTTGAAATAAAGTCGGGAAGCTCGTAGCCGTCCTCGGTAACTTCAGCCTTCTTCTCTTCCTTACTCTGTAATTGCTTATCATTTTCAACGTACTCGTCTTTTTTGTAAAGGTAATTGCCGTCCTCTTCGTCATCGGTAAGCAACGAGCTGTTGAGCTCTGCAATTTGCGCCATAAGCTCGTCGTAGTCGGGCAATTCGTCTATCGAATTAAGTTTAAACCGCTTTAAAAAATTATCTGTCGTTGCATATAAAATAGGTTTGCCAACCGCGTCTTTTCGTCCGCAAGGCACAATCATTTCAAGCTCCAACAGCGTATGTATTGCATAATCACAGCTGACCTGCCTGATCTCTTCGAGCTCGGGCTTTGTTATGGGTTGTTTGTACGCTATTATCGCCGCACATTCAAGTATTGTCTTTGTGAATTCCTTTTCCTTGATCGGCGTAAGCACTTCGGATACGGGTTGTTTGTATTTGGGATTAGACGCAAACTGTAATTTTCCGTTAAACGTAAGAAGCTGGATTCCGCTGTCCTCACTGTACTTTTCTTTTAATTCTGCGGCGCAAGCGTTTACCTCTTTAACCGTACAATTCAGCTTTTCTACTATATATTTCACCGGCACCGCTTCGCCTGACGCAAAAACAACCGCCTCAATTATATTCGTCAAATTGCTCACTTAATACTTCCTTCGCATCCCAGTCGGGATTAAGCTTGATATTTATTGTTCCAAATGATTCCAACTGCACCACAGTAATAAATTGGTGCTTCAACATTTCAAGCAACGCCTGAAAGGTCGTAATAATTTCGTTCCGTGAAAAAGTAGTAAACAGACTCTCAAACGAAACTTCCTGCTTTTCTAAAAGAGTATCGCGGATAAGCGTAACCTTCTCTTCAACGGTATGCTCGTCCTTGGGGATTTCTTTAATTTTTTCCTTTTCGCGGTGCAAACTCTCGTTGCGTAGCATAAGGTTCGCAAACGCTTCTAAAAGCGCGTGGACGTTAAAATCCTTATAAACGATTTTTACCTTACTGAAATCCGAGTCGGGCTCTTTAAAGTAATATCCTATCGTTTCAAGGTCTTTAAGCTTTGGCGTTTCTTCCTTAATCAGCTCGTATTCTCTTTGCTTTAACTGCTCTATAAGCGCACGCTGCTCTTCTTCAGAACCGCCCATTTCGTCGCCTGCAACGTCCACTACGGGTACCATACTCTTGGATTTTATGTAGATGATCTGCGCCGCCAAAGCGAGATATTCGCTTTCTTTATCAACGTCTCGGCTTGGCTGGGTTTTCATATATTCGATGTATTCCAAAAACTGTTCGGTAACTTTGGAAACGAAAACGTCCTCGATTTTTATCTGTGCAATATTTATAAGATGCAACAGCAAATCGAGCGGGCCTTCGAAGTCATCCAAAACAGTGTTGTAGTCTACAACCGATTCAAAATTGTCATAATTTTTTTCTGCCATTTATTAAAACCTATTAAAATAGAGTAAATATCCAGTCCCAAAAGCCCCATATCGGCGCGCCGAGAATATTTTGCGCAAACCACTGCAGGTAAAAGCCGAGAATGTTAAGATACTGTATTGCCGCAATGCCCGTTGCCTCAACGAGAATATTACAAATGAAACATTCGATAATAAGCCCCAACAGGATATAGCGTCCGTATTTTTGTAAGAAAAGCCTGAATCTGTTATACGGACTTGTGCAGGACTCTACAACCCTGAATCCGTCCAACGGGAAGAAAGGTAAAATATTAAACGCTATTATCGAAAGACTTATTAAATATATACGGTAGAAAACAAGCTCGACAAAGGTCTTAAGATAAATCAACGCCGTTGACGTTTCGGGAATAAATCTTGCCACCACCAAAAACAGCGGATAAACAATAAACGCAATGACGTAGTTTGTGCAAACTCCGGCGACTGCAGTTTCAAAAAGACCTCTTCTGTATTTGCGGAAATTGTTGGGATTAATGGGTACCGGTTTTGCCCAACCGAAGCCTGCAAGTACACACAGTAAAAAACCCATCAGGTCAAAGTGCTTTACGGGGTTAAGAGTCAGCCTTCCGTAATATTTCGCGGTTATATCACCGTTTCTGTAAGCGGCGTATGCGTGCGCAAACTCGTGCGGAACAAATACGAACAATACGGCAATAAGCGCCGAAAGATAATAAAAAATCTGATAAACTATAGGATTCATTTCAAATACCCGGGGACAACGTCGTTTCTGATTACGTCGTCGTACGTTTGGGGTTTTATAATATATTCCGCTTTGCCGTCTTTTACAAGGATTGCGGGCGGAATTAAATTTCTGTTATAGTTGCTTGCCATGGAATAATTATAAGCTCCCGTTGAAAGCACCGCCATTATATCGCCGCTTTCGGCTTTAGGTAATGCGGCGTCAACGGCAATCAGATCGCCGCTTTCACAGCATTTGCCCGCAATTGAAACCTTTTCTGTATTTTTCTCGTTAGCGCGGTTTGCAAGCAATACTGTATATTTTGATTGATACAGCGCATATCTGGGATTTTCAAACATTCCGCCGTCAATAGCAACGTATTTTTTAATACCCGGAATTTCTTTTATCGCTCCGACGGTGTATAAAGTTACTCCCGCTGCTCCGACAATCGAACGCCCTGGGTCGATAACGAGATAGGGT
>JAIDOO010000224.1 GCA_029063275.1 Clostridia bacterium | reverse complement strand
CTACAAAGGAGTGTCTTTTAAGCAAGGGGCGCAACCCCGACCTGACCAAAAGCGAAATCGAGTTAAAGCTAAAAGAATATCTCGGCGCCAAGCGCGTTATCTGGCTTCCTTACGGAGTTATCGGCGACGAAACAAACGGGCACGTTGACAATATCTGCGCTTTCACGGACGAAAATACCGTCGTCCTCGGCTGGACGGAAGAAGAGGGCTTGCAAAAATCGGCTTGCGAAAAAAATCTGAAAGTGCTTGAAGCCGAGGGGTTAAAGGTGATAAAAATTCCTTTCCCTGAAAAACCCGTAACTTTCACCCCGCACGATTTAAGCGGTTTTGTTTACGAAAAGGGCGAAATCGAGCGCAGTCTTGACGAGCCTCTCGCCGCGACATACGTTAATTTTTACGTCTGCAACGCCGCCGTTTTAGTACCCGTTTTCGCCGACAAAAACGACGAAAAGGCGCTTGAAATTTTAAGACAGGCGTTTCCGCACAAAAAAGTCGTTCCCGTTTATGCGCGCGAACTGATTTTGGGCGGAGGGAATATTCATTGCTTAACCCAGCAAATCCCCAAATAAACGTCTTATAGCGTTTCTTTAATATAATGGCAAATTTACAGGTGGTCAAAGTCTTTGGGGATTAGTTCTTATTTAATTTATCTATTTTTGTATATTTATAATTATTTTAACATAAATCAGCATAAGAGGTAATTATGGATTTTTTTGAAGATGCAGAGAGTTATAATAGATATTTTGATTCAATTATTGAAAAATTGCCAAAAGATTTAGTTAAATATTATAATGAGCAATATTCAGGAAACAAACCTAATAGATTTCACGATTGTAAAATCCGAATTTTGGAATTTAACGGCAACGCAAATATTTATCGTAAAGAAGTTGACGCAATAAGAATTGTATTAAGTTTAGGCGAAGAAATTGAATACGATTTAGTTTTTTCAGGAATAGTGTCTTCTAAGGTTAAATATAACTCTTCCGAAAATTTTTACGATGTGAAATACATATTAGGTGAGATACTGCACTGTGAATTGGGTTTATCAAAAGACTATATTTTAAAATTTTATACGTCGACCGGGTTTGAAATGTTTTTAGAATTTCAAAGCGTTAAAATTAAAAAGCGGATATTTAAATAATTAAAACACAGTGCAATATAGTACTAAGTTTAAGGATAAAGAGCATGAAATTTATAATATGACCTGGGATTTTAAGTAACGGAAAATTCAATTTTTGTGAATCAATGGTTTACAAAAAAAAGTAACTATAGTCAAATTATAATTTTAGAAATTAAGGTTAAATTATATGAAAAAAGTCAAACTTGCCTGCGTTCAGATGAAGTGTTCTGACGTGCGCGCGGAAAATATCAAAAAAGCCGTAACCGCAGTTGAGAAAGCGGCGGAAAAGGGTGCAAATATTATTTTACTTCCCGAGCTTTTCGAGCGCAATTATTTCTGCCAGGAGCGCCGTTACGATTATTACGCCTTTGCGGAAGCTACCGGGGACAACGCGGCGGTAAAAGAGCTTTTACCCCTTTCAAAAAAGTACAAAGCGGTAATACCCGTAAGCTTTTACGAAAAAAGCGGCAACGTTCTTTTTAACTCGGTTGCGGTTTTAGACTGCGGAAAACTGCTCGGCGTATACCGAAAAACGCATATCCCCGACGACCATTATTATCAGGAAAAATTTTATTTCACGCCCGGCGACAGCGGTTTTAAAACCTTTGAAACGACTTTCGGCGTTTTGGGCGTTGGGATTTGCTGGGACCAGTGGTTTCCCGAAACTGCGCGAAGCCTTGCTTTAAACGGAGCAGAAATTATTTTATATCCCACCGCAATCGGAAGCGAGCCCGTTCTCGGCTTAGAC
>JAIDOO010000223.1 GCA_029063275.1 Clostridia bacterium | reverse complement strand
ATCAAGGGCGGCGCGGCTTTTAAGCCGCGCCGCATAAAATTACGGATATGGAAATCTGGAAAATTGTTTTAATCGCCGTTTGTTCTGCGGCGGCGTTTGTTTTATTGCTACTTTTTTTGTTTGCCGTACTTATAGACAAATTTGCGTTCGGCAGGCGTGCGGACAAAAATCCGCTGTTGAAATATTTTACGGCTGATGACTTCGGCTTGACGGCAAAACCCGTTTGCGTAAACGACGGCAAAACCGTTTTGCGCGGATTTATTTACAGCAAAAAAGTAACAAGCAATAATCTGATTATTTTCTGCCACGGAATGGGACCGGGTCATATCGCATATACGACCGAAATAAATTATTTTTGCGGTTGCGGATACACGGTGCTTGCAATAGACTACTGCGGAAGCAATATGTCGGACGGCAAAAACATCAAGGGAATATACTCGGGCGTGCGCGGCGTAAAGGCGGCAATAGATTTTGCCCGCTCCGACAACGAATTGCAAAAGCTGGACATCTATCTGGTGGGACATAGCTGGGGAGGCTATTCAGCGCTTTGCGCGTCTGCGGAACGAAAAGTGTGCGGCGTGGTTGCAATGGGTGCGCCCGACACGCCCGCAAAGACGATAACGGCGGGAGCGGCGCAAGTTATATCCAAGCCTTTTGCAAACCTTTTAAAGCCGTTTATATGCATTTTGTACGCCTTTAAATTCGGCAGATACGGCAATCTGTCCGCCGCAAAGTGCGCTGATAAAAACGGCGTTAAAACCCTTTTAATCCACGGTGATAAGGATAATATCGTAGCGGAGGGCAATGCGGCGCTTTTTAACGCGCACGGTAAAGACGTAACAAAGTATATAGCCGAGGGCAAGGGGCACAACCCTTACAACACTGTTGAGGCACAAAACCTGTTGAGCGAACTTACCGAAAGGCTTATGCATATCAAGAGCGGGGAAGATAAAAAGTATTTTGAAACCTTCGATTTTAAAGCCGCAACCGAAGAGGATTACGAGGTTATGAAATCGATTTCGGATTTTATAGGCTGATTACAAGCGGCGGCGCAAAAATGCGCCGCCGCTTGCGTTGTACAGACGTGGTAAGCGTACTTATATTCTAATCGCACAATATACGATTGTCAAGAAAATTATCGCATATTGTGCGATAATTTTTTAAAGAATAAAATTACGCGGAGTAGTTAAAAATGGAGTTAAAGGATATTCAGGCGCGCCTGCGCGAAGTGATAAAGCAGAGCGGTATTCCGCAGAAAGAAATCGCCAAAAGGATAGGCGTATCTTACCAGACTGTTTCGAAATATATGTGCAACGACGTTTATCCCTCGCTCGACACCCTTGCTAAGCTTTGCTCTGTTTTAGACGTTAAGTCGGACTATATTCTGGGACTTTCCGTTTACGATTGACATTTTCAATTACCGTTGTTTTTTAATTGACAATAAAAGGGTATTCCATTATACTTAAAACACATGGAACTTTTGCAGTCCATGCAAATACTCCTTTTGTCTTTACAAGACAGAGGTTCGTCATTTTAAAGCGGTGCAAGCCGCATTATTGATTGAGCAGGGTTTTTAATCTGCGGGCTCAAATTTTATAAGTTTAATAAAGCCTTTAAAGGCGTCGCTTGTGAAACGGTCAATAAGAGTAGTAAAAGTATTTGCTATATAGACTCTGCCAAAGTCCCAACCAAGAATAAACGCATATATATGCGCTATACGGCATATTTCGGTTTATAAGACGGCTTTAAAAAATTGAGCCGTCTTTTAATTTTTACATAAAGGAAAAAACGATGGACAAACTCACCCAAAACCGCGCGCCGCTTTACGAGGCGTTGGAAGCGTTCAGAAAAAAGAGAATAGTTCCCTTTGACGTCCCCGGGCATAAGCGCGGCAGAGGCAATCCCCAGCTTGTAGAGCTTCTCGGCGAAAAGTGCGTGGGCTTGGACGTAAACTCGATGAAGCCGCTTGACGATTTGTGCCATCCTTCATCGGTTATCCGCGACGCTGAAACGCTTGCGGCTGAAGCGTTCGGCGCGGCGTATTCCTTTTTTATGGTCGGCGGAACAACCTCTGCGGTGCAGAGTATGATTATGTCCGTATGCAAGGCGGGCGACAAAATCATTATGCCGCGCAACGTCCACAAAAGCGCGATAAACGCGCTCATTCTCTGCGGCGCTGTTCCCGTCTACGTCAATCCCGAGGTTGATGAAAAACTTGGAATATCGCTCGGAATGCAACCCGAACAGCTTAAAAAGGCGGTGGAGGACAACCCCGACGCGGTTGCGGTTTTAGTCAATAACCCCACCTATTACGGCATTTGTTCCGATTTGAAATCGATTGTAAAAATTGCCCATTCGCACAATATGAAGGTGCTTGTGGACGAAGCGCACGGCACGCACTTTTATTTCAGCGAAAGTCTGCCTGTATCCGCTATGGAAGCGGGCGCGGATATGTCTGCGGTTTCGATGCATAAGTCGGGCGGAAGTCTTACGCAAAGCTCCCTTCTTTTATTGAACAAGGGTATGAACGCGGATTATGTCCGCCAGATAATAAATTTAACCCAGACCACAAGCGCGTCCTATCTTCTTATGGCAAGCCTTGATATAAGCAGAAGAAATTTAGCGCTGAACGGCGGTGAGTATTTCAAAAAGGTTACCGAGATGGCTGAGTACGCCCGCTCGGAAATTAACGGCGTCGGCGACTATTACGCCTACGGCAAAGAGCTTATCAACGGCACCTCTGTTTACGATTTCGACGTAACCAAACTCGCGGTTTACACGCGCGATTTGGGACTTGCCGGAATAGAGGTTTACGATATTTTGCGCGACGAGTACGATATCCAGATAGAATTCGGCGACATATGCAACATTTTGGCGTACGTTTCGATAGGCGACAGATTTCAGGACATCGAAAGACTGGTCGGCGCGCTGTACGATATAAAAAGGCTTTACAAGCGCGACAAGACAGGTATGCTTTCGGCTGAATATATTGCTCCCAAGGTTGCGGTTGCGCCCGTCAAAGCGTTTTACTCTGACAAAGTTTCCCTTCCGATACGCTCGACGGCGGGCAAAATCTGCGCGGAGTTCGTAATGTGTTATCCCCCCGGAATTCCCATTCTCGCGCCGGGCGAGCTTATCACCGAAGAAATTATACAGTACATTCTCTATGCAAAAGCCAAGGGCTGTTCGATGCAGGGCACCGAGGATTTTGCGGTTGAAAGACTCAACGTTTTAAAATAGATACAGGAGAAACACCCCTATGGAAATGTGGTTTTCGGACATACACACCCCGAATATAAAACTTTCGATAAGAGTTAAAAAACAGCTTTTTTCCGAGCGTAGCGACATTCAGCAGGTCGACGTTTTCGACAGTGAGGATTTGGGCAGATTTATCACCCTTGACGGAGAAGTTGTCTTTTCCGAAAAGGACGAGTTTATTTACGACGAAATGGTGGCGCACGTTCCTATGGCGGTTCATCCCAACGTAAAAAAGGTGCTTGTCATAGGCGGCGGCGACGGAGGGGTTGCAAAGGAGCTTTGCAGTTATCCCGAAATCGAGCAGATTGACGTCGTTGAAGAGGACGAAATGTTCGTCGACGTTTCTAAAAAGTTTTTCCCCGAAACGGCGGCGGGACTTGAAGACAAGCGCGTAAATTTATACATTCAGGACGAGCTCAGATTTTTGCGCGGAAAAGTCGGCGAGTACGATTTGATTATAAACGACTCAACCGACCCGTT
>JAIDOO010000222.1 GCA_029063275.1 Clostridia bacterium | reverse complement strand
ATTATGAAGTCTATGATAGAAGAAATTTATTACGGAAGAAGGGGACACAACGAAACAATTGTTAATAATTGCACATATAACAAGCAGTTGGACAAAATCAATAAACTTATAGAAGAATTTTTGCTTACGCTTAACGAAAAACAGAAAGCCGCGTTTGACAAAATTATGTGTGCGGATATGGGGCTTGAAGCAGAAACGGCATTTACGCATTATGAAGAGGGTTTTAAAATAGGTTTGCTATTGGGAATAGAAGCAGGCGGATAAGGTAAATTTAGGACAAACCAAAACAGAATAGTACAACCTGTCGATTTCATACACTACGAATAGGGCATTAGTCCCTTAAAGGTAGCGTATGGTTTTTGATTTGTTAAATCTGCTGTTCGGCAGGATATTTTTCTTCACGGGAATGGTGCAAAATAAAGGCACGTTCCCGAAGCCGCTTTCGCCCGAGGACGAAAAAAAATACCTTCGTCTGGCACGCGAGGGTGATAAAGAGGCAAGAGATATTCTTATCCGCCACAATATGCGCCTTGTCGCGCATATCGTCAAAAAGTACACAGGTGCGGCTGAAACTGACGATTTGATTTCGGTCGGCTCGATAGGGCTTATCAAGGCGATAAATACCTATAAAGAGGGCAAGGGCACACAGCTCGCAACCTATACCGCGCGTTGCATCGAAAATGAAATTCTGATGCTGTTGCGCTCGGGTAAAAAGCACAAAAACAACGTTTCGCTTTCCGACCCCGTAGGAGTTGACAAGGACGGCAACGAGCTGACTTTAATCGACCTTTTAGCGGAAAAAGAGGACAGTGTTTTTGCCCAGGTCGAAAAGAGTATCCAGCGCGAAAAATTTGTGGCGTTTTTAAAGAAGTTTTTGGATAAGCGCGAATTCGCAATTCTTTCGCTGAGATACGGACTCGAAGACGGCGCGGCAATGCCTCAGAGAGAGGTAGCAAAAAAGCTGGATATTTCGCGCTCGTACATATCCAGAATTGAAAAGCGTGCAATCGAAAAGGCAAGACAACATTTGAATAAGGACGATTTTTTCACAGATTGATTTATAAGCGGTTTAAAGATATAAACCGCTTTTTTGTTGCAAATTTTCGGTGCAGGTGTTAAAATTACTTAAAAGGTGATTAGTATGGAAATTTTTGAAGAACTGAAAAAAAGAGGACTTATCGCGCAGGTTACCGACGAAGAGGAAATCAAAGCACTTATCAACGGCGGCGGCGCAAGATTTTATATAGGCTTTGACCCTACGGCGGACAGCCTTCACGTAGGACATTTTATGGCGCTGTGCCTTATGAAAAGACTGCAAATGGCAGGTAACAAACCAGTAGTTCTTCTCGGCGGCGGCACAGGTCATATCGGCGATCCTACCGGTTTGACAGACCTTCGTTCGATGTTGACTAAGGAAACTATAGAACACAACTGCGAATGTTTCAAAAAGCAGATCGAGCGGTTTATCGAATTCGGCGACGACAAGGCGCTTATCGTCAATAATGCGGACTGGCTTTTAAATCTTAATTATGTTGAGCTTTTGCGTGAAGTCGGCGTGTGCTTTACGGTCAACAATATGCTTCGCGCCGAGTGCTATAAGCAGAGAATGGAAAAGGGTCTTTCGTTCCTCGAATTCAACTATATGATAATGCAGGCTTACGACTTCTGGTACCTCAATGAAAAATACGGCTGCAACATGCAGTTCGGAGGCGACGACCAGTGGTCGAATATGCTTGCCGGAACAGAGCTTATCCGCAAAAAGTCGGGTAAAGACGCTTATGCTATGACGATAACCCTGCTATTGAACAGCGAGGGCAAAAAGATGGGAAAAACTTCAAAGGGTGCGGTTTGGCTGGACGAAGATAAGACAAGCCCGTACGACTTTTACCAGTACTGGCGCAACGTTGCCGACGCGGATGTTATGAAGTGCATTAAAATGCTCACCTTTATTCCTATTGAAAGTATTGAAGAAATGGAACACTGGGACGAAAGCCGTATAAACGAAAAGAAAGAAATTCTGGCTTACGAGCTGACCAAGCTCGTCCACGGCGAGCAGAAAGCGGCTTTTGCGCAGGCGCAGGCAAGGGCGGCTTTCGGCGGCGGCGGCGAACTTCCCGAAAAGGACGTAATTGTGGAAAATCCCACGATAATAAACGTGCTTGTTGCCGCTGGCATTTGTCAGTCTAACGGCGAAGCGCGCAGGCTTATACAGCAGGGCGGCGTTTCGCTGAACGATAACAAAGTAACCGATATTAACTCGGCGGTTAAAAACGGGGACGTAATTCATAAGGGCAAGAAAGTTCACGTTAAAATAAATCTTAAATAATGGAACGTTACCTGTCAATCAGCGGTGAAACGCAAACGGAAAAGGTTATAGAAAAGTCGCGTTTTATAACGACGTCAGGGCACGTTTGCGGCGAAGAAGAAGCGAAGGCTTTCGTGGAAAAAATCCGCGCAAGGTACCCCGACGCGACGCATAATTGCTACGCGTATATTTGCGATAACCTGGGAAATTTTTTACGCTTTTCCGACGACGGCGAACCTCAGGGCACCGCAGGAATGCCTATGCTTGAAGTTTTAAAGTCTAATAAGCTTTACGAAGTTGCCGTTGTTGTAACGCGCTATTTCGGCGGAATAAAGCTCGGCGCGGGCGGACTTGTGCGTGCCTATTCGGGTTGCGTTGCCGAAAACTTGTCCAAGGCTATAAGAGTAAGCTATGAGCCCTGCATTGAAAGTAAGTATTCGGTAGATTATCCGCTTACGGACAGCGCAATACGGTTTTTTAACGAGTTCGGCGCGGACGTTTTAGGGTGTGAATATCTCAATGAAGTTACTTTTAACGTGGCAGTAAAAAAATCGCAGGAAACTACTTTTACCGCAGAGCTTTTAAACAGGCTTTGCGGTAAAGTGAAAATACAGAAAATACGGGAATATTTTTTCCCTTTTAAAATTTAAACATGTCTGAAATTAATTCGATAGAACCGCAGAAAAAGGACAAGGAGCGGTGCAGTGTTTTCGTGGACGGCAGGTTTTACTGCGGCATTAAATTAGAGGTCGCAATAAAGTATCATTTAAAAGCCGGAATGCACGTTGAAAAATCAAAGCTGGACGAAATTCAGCTTGAAACGGAAAAAAGTCAGGCGATCGATAAAGCTATGACACATCTTTCCGCTACTATGAAAACGAAAAAACAGATGCGCGACTTTCTTACCAAAAAGGGTTATACCGAAGCGGTTATAAACTACGTTTTTGAAAGGCTCGAATACTATAAACTTCTTGATGACGAGGCTTATTGCCGTGCGTACGTCAATAGCGTAAGCGGCAAGGGTAAACGCGCGTTGGAAGCAGATTTGTATAAGCGCGGCGCGGAGAAGTCGGCTATAGAGCGTGTGCTTTCGGAAACGGAAGAGGACGCAGGCGCGGCTTTTTCCGTACTTGAAAAATATATGCGCGGAAAAGCAGGAACGAAAGAGAATTTATATAAGGGCTTGAAGTACCTTTTGTCAAAAGGCTTCGGCTACGATACGGCAAAGGAAGCTTTGCAAAAATTCGGGGATATTGATGAAGATTATTGAACTTGAAGTAACCGATTCCACCAACGAATACTGCAAGAGAATTGCAAACGGCGAGGATGTAATTGTTACGGCAAAAAGACAGACTTCGGGAAAGGGTACGAAGGGAAGAAGCTTTGTCTCCGACGGCGGAGGCTTATATATTTCGGTTATGCGGCACAATCCCGTTCAATCGGGTTGTGCTTTTAAAATAATGGTTGACAGCTGTACGGCGGTCTGCAAAACCTTGCAAAGCTTTAATCTTACGCCGGTTATCCGCTGGTCAAACGACGTTTTGGTAAACGGCAAAAAAATCTGCGGAACGCTTATAGAAAACACTTTCCGCGGCGATACCGTAAGCCGTTCGATAGTGGGAATGGGTATTAACGTAAACAATGTCCTTCCGCAGGATTTGCAGGAGATTGCAACGACTATGCAAGAGGCGGCAGGAAAAGATTTCGACGTTTCAGCCGTTCGGGATGCGTTAGTTAAAAATCTGCAAAAAAGCTATTCGTTGAAGCAATATAAAAGTTATATAAACTGGTTCGGGCGTGAAATTTTATTGAGGTGCGCCGACGGCGAAATTCGCGCGGTTGCGCAAGACGTTGCGGAAGACGGCAGGCTTGTCTGCACAATAGACGGAAAAACTGTAAAGGTAAGTTCGGCGGAGGTATCTTTGAGACTGTAATGGAAAAGGTTTTAACAAATTCGCAAATGCGCGCCGCCGACGGATATACGATAAACGAATTGAAAATTCCGTCCCAAACGCTTATGCTCCGCGCAGGCGAAGCTATTGCCGAAGAAGTTGAAAAAACGGCAAATAGGTTAGGCACGAAAAATGTACTGGTAGTTTGCGGAACGGGAAACAACGGAGGCGACGGCTATGTTTGCGCCCGCAAACTTAAAGAACGCGGTTTTGAAGTAGCAGTCTATTCTGCCGAAGGCAAGCTGTCCGACGACTGCGCACGCGAAGCAGAAAAATATACGGGCGGTTTTACGCGTGAAATTTCGGGCGGAATTATCGTCGACAGCCTTTTCGGTACGGGGCTGACGCGCGATGTTAAAGGGCAGTTTGCAGATATTATCGGCAAAATAAATTCAAGCGGCACATACGTTATATCCGCCGATATTCCAAGCGGATTATGCGGGGACAGCGGTAAGGTGTTAGGCTGTGCCGTAAAGGCAAATCTTACGGTTGCCGTAGCCGAATATAAGGCGGGGCACTTTCTCGGCGACGGTATCGACTTGTGCGGCAAGGTCGTTAAAAAAGATATAGGCATAACCTGCCCGAAGGACAGTTATGCGCACATTTTTAACGATAGCGATATAAAGGCGTTTTATCCCGGGCGCAAAAGAAACACCAACAAGGGCTCGTACGGTTCAGCAAATTTAATAGCTGGAAGTTCCAAATATATCGGCGCGGCGGCGCTTGCGGCAGAAGCCGCTTTAAAGTCGGGTTGCGGTTATGTAAAGCTTACTTCCTGCGAAGAGGTGAAAAATGCGCTAGTCTCTGAATTTCCGCAGGTTATTTTTGACGACGTGGATTTGACTTCGGGCGCAATAGCCATAGGAATGGGCTCGGGAATAAGCGAAGAGCTTTACGGAAAAATTGATAGCCTTTTAAAAAATTACTCGGGAACGTTGATTATAGACGCGGACGGATTGAACACAATTTCAAAGTTCGGCATAAATATATTAATAAATAAAAGTTGTCGGGTTATTCTGACTCCGCACCCCAAGGAGTTTTCGCGCCTTACCGGACTGACGGTGGATGAAATTCTGTCAGACCCCGTAACGGTAGCAAAAGCCTTTGCGAAAAAATACGGCGTTATACTTTTATTAAAGGGTGCGGCAAGCATAATTACGGACGGCGAAAAAATTGTAATCAATACAAAAGGCAGTACGGCTCTTTCAAAGGGCGGCAGCGGCGATATGCTTTCGGGCTATTTATGCGGCTGTATTGCGCGCGGGCTTAATCCGTTTGACGGTGTTGTCTGCGCGGCATATACGCTTGGGATTACTGCGGAGGAAGTTTCAGAACAAAAGACAGATTATTGCGCTACGGCAAGGGATATTATAAATAATATCCACCGGGCGGTTTTACGCTTGACAAGATAAAAATTTAATGTTAAAATATTCCACGTTGAAAGGGAGTAGTTTTAAAAGGATGCGGCAACATTCCCCGATTTTAAAAATCGTGCCGTATCCCCTTAATCTTTAAGGAACAAGACTTTCGACTTAAAAGAAATTTTAAGTCGTGAGTCTTATATTTTTACTCCGACTTACCTAAAATATAATGTGAGGTATAAATGGACGCTGGAAAAATTATTCTGAACGTAGTTTTACTGCTTGTCGGATTTGTGTTGCTTGTAAAAGGTGCTGATTTTTTTGTGGACGGCGCATCGGGTATCGCCAAAAAGCTTAAAATATCAACCTTTATTATAGGCGTAACCGTTGTGGCGCTTGGCACCAGTGCGCCCGAACTTGCCGTAACCATCGTTGACGCTGTCGGAGGCGAGGGTACTTTGATTACGGGAAATATTCTTGGAAGCAACGTAATGAATATCTTTCTCATTCTCGGAATTTCCGCCGTGATCTGTAAACTGCCCGTTGAAAAAACAACGCGGTTTATCGACCTGCCTTTTTTAATCGTAATAAGCGCTCTGTTTGTACTTTTAGGCTTTTTGGGCGGTTCGTTCGAGTGGTGGGAAGGACTTATTCTCGTCGTCTTGTATATCGGTTTTATGGTTTACAACATAGTGCTTGCAAAAAAGCAGTCGAAAGCCCTTTTGGAAGAAGCAACTGCGGCGGTTGCAACCTTTGAGGGTGATAAAGCCGAGGCAATACCCGCAAACTGGTGGGAAAGGCTCAAGGCGGGATATGAAAACTTGCAGTCAAAAGTCTGGTTTTTGGTAATTCTTACCGTGGTCGGACTCGCTATGGTCGTAGGCGGCGCCGAACTCGTAGTAAACTCCGCACGTTATATTGCGAAAGACGTATTTAAAATCCCCGCCGAAATCGTAGCGCTTACCGTCGTTGCTTTCGGAACTTCTTTGCCCGAGCTTGTAACGTCCATATCCGCCGCAAAGAAGGGCGACGTCGGAATCGCAACGGGAAATATTATAGGAAGCAACATTGCAAACATTCTGTTAATCGGCGGCGTGGGCGCGCTTTGCACTGGTGCGAACGGGCTTCCGTTCACTACCGAGGGTATCGTGAGCGGACTTGTAGCGCTGTTTGCGTCGGTAGTAATCTTTTTCTCGTGCTGGGGAAAGACGAAAAGTATCGGCAGAATTGCGGGCGTAATCTGCCTTGTTTGTCTTGTCGCATATTATGTATTCGTTTTCTTGAATTTGTACGTACTAAAAATTTACTGATAAGTATAAAACGGGCTCGGCGCGGCAAAAATATTTGTATAAAAAGATACTCTTATAAAAATCGAGTATCTTTGGCAAATCGGCGGTACATATAATAGAATATATAACACTGCCGAAAAAGAGGTAATTATGAATATAAAGCGCGGAGAACTGTATTATGCCGACCTGTCGCCTGTAGTCGGCAGTGAGCAAGGAGGAATAAGACCTGTGCTTGTCGTGCAGAACGACGTCGGCAACAAATATTCGCCGACCGTGATAGCTGCGGCGGTTACAAGCAAAATAAACAAAGCAAAGCTTCCTACCCACATAGAACTGTCTTCTAATTCCTACGGACTTGCAAAGGATTCGGTAATTCTTTTAGAGCAGATACGTACGCTGGATAAACGCAGGTTAAAGGAGAGAATAGGTGAATTGAGCGACGCGACTATGAACCGCGTTGATAAGGCGATATTGATAAGTCTTGGTTTTATGAAATAAATAAACCGGCACGCACGGGTTGCAATCCGTGCGTGCCGTCCTTTTTATTGACAAAACGGCGAGTTTGATAT
>JAIDOO010000221.1 GCA_029063275.1 Clostridia bacterium | reverse complement strand
CTAAGATGGAGAGTAAGTGCTTATTTTTTATGTCCAGAAAAGGTAAGACAAATTATAGTTTCAACCTTAGCAGAAGACTATGAACAACATCGGTTTGCGGAAACATTTCGACTGATTTTACACCCGTAGATAAACTTGATTTTTTGTTCGTTTTTTGCTATAATAATAAAAACCAAAAGTAAATGCTATGTAATGGAGGTAAGCGAATGTATAATTCCCAACTTACAACATTCATTTCGGTGGTTGAGAACGGCAGTTTTACAAAAGCTGCGGACGCATTATTTATCACACCGCCCGCCGTTATGAAACAAATAAACGCATTGGAAGAACGACTTGGTATAGCTCTTTTAACCCGCACGAATCACGGTTTGCAACTCACTGAAGCAGGGAAGAGTTTTTTGCAAGACGCAAAATATATTATAGATTATTCCAACAGGGCAATCGAGAAGGCAAAAGAAATAGACAATAAAGATAAACAACAATCTATTCGTATCGGCACGTCGGTTATGACGCCCGCTAAATTTTTGCTTGACGTGTGGGCTAAAATTCAAAAGTATAATCCGCACTTAAAAATCGAGCTGATACCTTTTGACAATAACCCTGTCAATGCGGTTGAAATTCTTAAAAATCTCGGCAAGCATATAGACATAGTCGGTGGCTTATACGATGAGCGTTTTTTGGAAGAACGGGGGTGTGTAGCGGCGCATTTGAATGACAAGAAATTGTTGTTTGCAATACCCATTACGCATTCGATGTGTGGAAAAGAGAAAATAAATATAGCGGACTTGAAAGGGCAAAAGGTATTGCTTATCCGCAAGAATTGGAATAAGTACATAGACGAGCTTCGGGAAGATTTAATAGCAAACGGCGTAACGGTTGAAGATTTTGATATGTTTAATTTGGGTGCGTATAACAGAGCGGCGCAGGAAAATGTACCTATTGTAACAGTAGACGGATGGGAGGATGTTCATCCACTCTTGAAAATCGTTCCTGCGGATTGGGAATATAGGATTCCTTTTGGTATATTATATTCGCCTACGCCGACAAAGCAAGTAAAAGACTTCATAAATACACTAATCAAAATCAGTAAGGAGTGATATGATGGGTAAGAAAATAGTACAGACAGCGGGAAGAAGCGCACTTGGCGAGTTTGCACCCGAATTTGCACATTATAATGACGATGTGCTTTTTGGAGAGAATTGGAACAATACCGATATAGACGTAAAGACGCGCTGTATAATAACGGTTGTTTCGCTTATGTCGCAGGGTATTTGCGACAGCTCATTAAAGCATCATCTTATAAATGCAAAAAACAACGGAGTAACGAAAAAAGAAATCGTGGCGGCAATAACGCACACGGCGTTCTATGCAGGGTGGCCCAAAGGATGGGCTGTGTTCAATCTTGCAAAAGAAGTGTGGAACGAGAAATCGGCTGAACTTTCGGCAAAGGATGTGTATCAAAATTCTATTTTCTTCCCCATAGGCGCACCTAACGACGCTTATTCAAAATATTTCAAAGGGCAGAGCTATCTTGCGCCCGTAAGTAAAGAGCAGGTGTTTATCGCAAACGTAACTTTCGAGCCTTGTTGTCGCAATAATTGGCACATTCACAACGCAACCAAAGGCGGAGGGCAAATTCTTGTATGCGTCGGTGGCGAGGGGTACTATCAAGAATTGGGTAAGCCTGCTATTAAAATGAGAGAAGGCGACGTTGTAAATATTCCAGCCGGCGTAAAGCATTGGCACGGCGCAGGCAAGGATAAGTGGTTTTCACACCTTGCAATAGAAGTGCCTGCGGAAAACGGAAAGACCGAATGGTGCGAACCTGTTTCTGATAAGGAATATGGAGAAGCAGTAAAATAAATAAAAACAATACAAAATCGTAGGCAGACGGTTTCATACCGTCTGCCTTTTTGTATTTACTTGAAGTAAATACGATTAACAAACTTGAAATTCCCTTTTGACTTTTGCAGTGTTATACTAATATCGTAAAGAAATATTTGGAGGAATTAAAAATGGAATATGTAACACTGCGCAACGGAGTAAAAATGCCGCAACTTGGATACGGAGTGTATCAGGTATCAAAAGAGGAATGCGAGAAATGCGTTCTTGACGCTCTCAAAGTCGGCTACCGTCATTTGGATACGGCACAAAGTTATTTCAACGAAGAAGAGGTGGGTAACGCAATAGTTAAGTCGGGTATCCCGCGTGAAGAAATTTTCTTGACAACAAAAGTATGGATAGAACATTACGGTTACGAAGAAACAAAAAAATCCGTATTTGAATCTTTGCAGAAGCTGAAGAGCAATTATATCGACCTTGTGCTTTTGCATCAACCGTTCGGAGATTACTACGGCGCATGGCGCGCGCTTGAAGATTTGTATGCGCAGGGAATTATCCGTGCAATCGGCATCTCGAATTTCTATCCCGACAGAATGGTAGACATTTGCAGTTTTGCAAGAATTGCGCCAATGGTTAATCAAGTGGAAACACATCCGCATAATCAGCAAATTGAAGCACAGAAATGGATGGAAAAATACGGCGTGCAAATAGAAGCGTGGGCTCCGTTCGGCGAAGGAAGAGGCGGACTGTTTACCGACGAAACGATTGCAAAAATCGCCGCCAAATACAATAAGACTGTGGCGCAGGTTATCTTGCGTTGGGAGTTGCAGCGCGGAATCGTGATTATTCCCAAGTCAGTGCATATCGAAAGAATGGAGCAGAACTTTAACGTATTTGACTTTGAACTATCCAAAGAAGATATGGCTACGATGGCAAGCCTTGATAAAAAGCAAAGTTCGTTCTTCTCTCATACAGATCCTGCAATGGTGGAATGGTTTGTAAAGATGGTGGAGGAACGCAAAAAGAACAACGACCACAAGAAAGAAAAGAAAAATTGGTAAGGAGCAAGAGATATGAAGAAATTTTTGCCATTATCGTAAGTGTTATGTGTTTTGCGTTGACGTTTGCGCTTGTTGCGTGTAACGGCAACGGAGAGGTG
>JAIDOO010000220.1 GCA_029063275.1 Clostridia bacterium | reverse complement strand
ATCTACACCTATTAAGTCGTCGGCAGCGTCTGATGGGTATAAGAGACAGGCCGGGGTCGATATTTATATAAGGGTCAAGCTTTTGCGAAGCCACCTTATAACCCCTGCACTTTAAAAGTCTGCCGAGCGACGCGGCGGTAATGCCTTTACCTAAACCTGAAACTACTCCGCCCGTTACGAAAATGTACTTTGTCATAAACCGTTTTCCTTTGAATTATAATCTTTTCTATTCTATCACACTAAAACGCTAAAATCAAGTTTACCGCCGTTATGTTTTATTTTACTTTAAATTTCTATCTCGCCGGTAAATACCAGTTCCGCAGGACCTGTCATAGTTACCGTTTTATCGTTGTATACTATTTTCAGCTCGCCGCCCTTTAAGCATACGGTTACTTCTTCGCCCTTTTTGCAAAAGCCGTTTAAACAGCTTGCCACAACCGCCGCGCACGCGCCTGTTCCGCAGGCAAGGGTTTCGCCGCTGCCTCTCTCCCACACTCGCATTTTTATCTTATCCGGCGCCAGTACTTTAACGAACTCGGTGTTAATCCTGTCGGGAAAAGCGGGGTGATTTTCAAACTTCACGCCGATTTGTTCAAGCCCGGTTTCATCGGGGTCCTCGAACACCACGCAGTGCGGATTGCCCATCGAAACCAGGGTTACGCGATAATTTCTGCCGTCAACCTCAAGCGGCGCATTCACTATCTTTTCGCCCTTGAATACGGAAGGAATTTTTTCGCCGTCCAGCATAGGCGCGCCCATATCCACTCTTGCGGAAACCGCTTTTCCGTCCTCTATATTAAGCGCAAGAGTCTTTATGCCCGAAAGAGTTTCAACCGTGCAGACGCTTTTGTTAACGTAATTTAAATCGTGCATAAGCTTGCCTACGCACCGCACGGCGTTGCCGCACATTTTACCCTCCGAGCCGTCCGCATTGAACATACGCATTTTGCAGTCGGCAACGTCAGACGGACAAATTAAAATTATACCGTCGCCGCCTATTCCGAAGTGTCTGTCCGAAAGTTTTATAGAAAGACGTTCGGGATTTTTTATTTCTTCTTTCATACAGTCGAAATAAATATAGTCGTTGCCGATGCCGTGCATCTTGTAAAATTTCATAAAATTATTATATACTATATCCTGACGATTTGCAACTAAAAAATAAAAACGGCACGACGTTTTTGCCGTACCGCTTTTCAAATTTCCGTTAATACATTTTTATGTAAGCGTCGCGCTCCGCACCGACGGAAACGTATCTTATCTTACAGCCGCAAAGCTTTTCCAAAAGCTTTATATAATCCAAAGCTTCTTTGGGCAAATCTTCCTTTTTACGGCAAGCAGAAATGTCGCAGTGCCAACCCTTTACCTTTTCGAACACGGGCTTGCACTCGTCCAGAACGTCGGTGAAAGGGAACTCGTCTATGACCTTGCCGTTAAGCTCGTAATGGGTGCAGACTTCAAGCTCGTCATATCCGTCCAGAACGTCAAGTTTAGTAAGCGCGATTTCGTCCGCACCCTGACAGAGTATTCCATAGCGCGAAGCCACCGCGTCGAAAGGTCCCACTCTTCTGGGTCTGCCCGTCGCCGCGCCGTACTCGCCGCCCGCCTCGCGGAGTTTTTCGGCTTTTTCGCCAAAGTATTCGCAGGTGAAAGGTCCCGCGCCGACACAGCTGGAATAAGCCTTCATTATGCCTATCGAATTTGTCAGCTTTAAGTTGGGAACGCCTGCGCCTATCGGTGCGTAAGCCGCTATCGTCGATGATGACGAGGTATAGGGAACTATGCCGTAATCGATGTCGCGGAGAGCGCCGAGCTGGGCTTCGAACATAATGTTTTTGCCGCTTGTATTTGCTTTGTTTAAAAATACGCCAGTATCGCAAACGTACTCCGCAAGCGGCTTACCGTACGTTTCGAAGTACTCTATGACCTCTTCCACCTTTACAGGCTCGAAGCCGTAGGCTTTTATGGTCATATTTTTCCAGGCAACGATATCGGGAATGCGCTTGTACAAAAGTTCGGTATTCAAAAGCTCGCCCATGCGGAAAGCCTTTTTCATATATTTATCCGCATACACGGGCGCAATGCCGCGGCGGGTGGAACCGTAGGGCTTGCCCGTGGCTTTTGTAAGCCTATCCTCTTCCATTATATCCTGCAATACGTTGTAGGGCATTGTGATAATGGCTTTGTCGCTTATCTTCAAATTTTCGGGCGAAATTTTAATTCCCGCATTTCTCAGATTTTCGATTTCGCCGCAGAGATGCTTTAAGTCGATAACCATACCGCAACCCATAACGTTTACGACGTCGCCGCGCAGTATTCCCGAAGGCAGTAAATTCAGAATGAATTTGCCCCTTTCGTTTATTACCGTGTGCCCCGCGTTGTTTCCGCCCTGATAGCGGCAAACCACGTCAAAGTCGCGTGAAAGCAAATCGACCATTCTGCCCTTGCCTTCGTCGCCCCAGTTAATTCCACAAATACTCGTCAACATTTTCATCGTCCTTATAAAGTTTATTTTCAGTTTATATTATATTACTTACATCTGATATAGTC
>JAIDOO010000022.1 GCA_029063275.1 Clostridia bacterium | reverse complement strand
TCTCGTGGGCTCGGAGATGTGTATAAGTGTCAGATCGTCGGGCGGGCGTATTCCTCGGCTAAACGCGCCGCTACTATTCCTACAAAACCCGTGTTCCAGTTTTCGTCCCAAAGCATAATTACTTTGCCGTAAGGTCCGCTGTCTTTAAGCTTTTCCTTTGCGGAAAGATACAGCTCGTCGCAATATTTCTGCCTTTCCAAATTGTACGCGGAAAGTTTTTCGGCAAGCGCGAAAACCTGCACCTCGTCCTTTTCGTTAAAAAGCGCGAGAGCAGACGCGGCGTCGCCCATTCTTCCCGCCGCATTTATTTTAGGCGCGACGGTGAAAGCCAACGTCTGCGACGTTACCGTATCGTAGGACTTGCCTATAAACGTCGAATAGCATTTTCTGGGGTTAGAATTTATAAGTTTAAGCCCCTCGTATACTATATCGCGGTTTTCTCCGGTCAAAGGCACGCTGTCCGCAACCGTTGCTATCGCGGTAAAGTCAAGATATTTTAAAGCGTCTTCTCCGTTCAAAGCGCAGGCAACTTTAAAAGCCACGCCCGCGCCGCAAAGATTGTCGTATATATATCCGTCGTTGAATTTTGGATTGATAGTTATGCAATCGGGCAGTTTTTCGGGCAATTCATGGTGGTCTGTAACAATAACCTCCGCCCCCTGTTCCTTTATATATTCAACCTCGTCCGCGCCGGAAATACCGCAATCGACGGTTATTACAAGCTGCGGAAAATACTCGTCGAAAATATAATCGATATTTTCTCTGCTCAAACCGTATCCGTTTTTACGCTCAGGCACGAAAAGATGTGCCTCCACGCCGAAATCTTCAAGCGCGCCGCCCATAATAGTAGCGCACAAACGCCGTCCGCGTCGTAGTCGCCGTATACAACCACCGACCAACCCTCGTCGCGGGCGGTTGTGATAAGGTCGACGGCTTCGCGCATGCCGCTCATTTTAAAAGGCGAAATAAAACGGGATTTAGAGGGGTGAAGAAAATCGTAAATGCTCTGTTCGTCGCAAAATCCCCTGCCGTATAAAATTTTAACGGCGTCCTCGGTAAGCGCGCACTTTTTTGAAAGCTGTTTTACTGTATTAAGTTGTTCCGCATTAAGT
>JAIDOO010000219.1 GCA_029063275.1 Clostridia bacterium | reverse complement strand
CTTATAAGTCGTCGCAAGCATAGAAGTCGTCAGACCGTAACCGCTCGTCATCTTTACGCCATAAACGGTATCGCCCAACTCGTCCACGTCCTCGACCACCGCATACGGCTCTGTGCTTTCCATACGCGAATATTCCGTTTCTTTGGCTGTGATGTACCGCGTTATTTTCTCTGCGTCGGCTATCGCCGTGAACAGCGCGTCGGGGTTGTCTTTTATCTCGTCGTGCCACTCTTATATGTAGCGGCTGTTGTTTTCGATATGCTTTTCGCTTACCGCGATGCCGACGTCCTGTTCCAAGAACATCGCCGAAAGCTCGGCGCGTAATTCTTCAAGCGCGTATTTCTCCGAGCCGAACGCACCCGACAAATCACGGTTAAGCCGCGATTTGTGTCCCGTGCTGTGTCCCATTTCGTGAAAATTCGTGCCGTAAAATTCGTGTAGGTTTTTGAACGCTTCGCGCTTCGGAGAGTGTATCTCGTCGGTGTTGCGTCTATAAAACGCGCTATCGCCGCCGTACACCATTTTCGCTTCATAGTCGTTCCAATACTCCAAAAGTTTCTCGGCGCGTTCCACTCTTTCGCTCGGATCGATTTCGTGCTTTTCGCGTTCGGGTATGCCCTCGATAATGTCGCCGTTGAATACGCGGAAGTATTTCCGCATAGGGCGCACGTTTTCCTGCATATACTCGTCGCGCTCTGATTCCGTCATACCGTCAAGCGTACTTCTGTCAAATGCTTTTTTCGTTTCCTTGTCGTACAGCTCATAGAACTCAATCGTTACGCCTGCGTCCTTGCCGCGACTGCGACCTTCTTCGTCTTTCTTGAAACTCCAACCCCTATCGTTTATCTGATTAAAGGTTGCCCACCTATTGTCCGTGTAGCCGCGCTCGATTGCGATTAACGACAAGAACAGATTATTGATGCCGCGATAACGCTTTCCCGTTGCGGCGGACACGGGTACACCCGTGTCCGCCCAACCCTGTTCCCAAATGCCTTTGCCGTTCTCAAGGTTTTTGAGTA
>JAIDOO010000218.1 GCA_029063275.1 Clostridia bacterium | reverse complement strand
CGTTCAGCGTTGGATACCCATAGTTGCGGCGGCAAGACTTTCTAAGGCTAAGCCCGAAGAAGCCGAGCTTTTACACCGCTGGGCAGACGTTGTGGACTACGAGTAATAAAAAAGCTATTAATAAGACTTGCTGTCAAAGCAAGTCTTATTTTATTGCAATTTTTGTAAAATATAGTTATAATTAAAAACAATGGAACAGAAAAAATGTTTTGCCGCAGTAGATTTTGCGGACGATGAAAACGTAAGCGGTTATTTGTATTGGTACTTGTGCAGGTTTGCAAATGTGGAAGAGGGCGACTTGGTTGTGGCTCCGTTGGGACGGCACAACAACTTACAGCAGGGCGTTGTAAGACAGGTTTTATTCGCCTGTGAAGACGACGCGCCTTTTCCCGTTCAGTACGTAAAGCATATCAGAAATCTTGTCAAAACAGACGCGGAAAGTCTTTACAGAATAGTCAAAAAGTGCGAGCTTAATTCCACCGTTACTATGATGGATATTTACGCTCCTCTTGTTGCGAAAAAGGCGGAAGCAGGGCAGTTTATTATTCTTCGCGTGGACGACGACGGTGAAAGAATACCGCTTACCGTGGCGGGATACGACCGTAAAGCCGGAACGGTTAAGATTATTTTCCAGGTTGTCGGCGCAACTACAATCCGCCTCAATACTAAGCGCGAGGGCGAGTACATAGCAGACTTTGTCGGACCTTTGGGGTGCGCCACAAAGACTGAAGGGCTTAAAAAAGTCTGCGTTGTCGGCGGAGGCGTGGGGTGTGCGATTGCGCTTCCCGTTGCGCAAAAGCTTCATGCTCTCGGCTGCGAAGTTCATTCTGTTATAGGTTTCAGAAGTAAGGATTTGCTTATTCTCGAAGACGAGTTTAAAGCTTGTTCAGATAAACTTACCATAGTTACCGATGACGGCAGTTACGGCAGAAAAGGTGTGGTAACCGTTCCTTTAAAAGAAGCAATCGAAAGCGGTGAAAAGTACGACGAAGTTATCGCCATAGGTCCGCTGGTAATGATGAAATTTGTAGTTGCGACTACTAAGCCTTACGGCATTCCGACTACGGTTTCGATGAATCCCATTATGATTGACGGCACAGGAATGTGCGGCGGTTGCAGGCTGACTGTGGGTGGCAAGACAAAGTTCGCCTGTGTTGACGGTCCTGATTTTGACGGCTTTGAAGTCGATTTTGACGAGGCTATGGCACGTTCGGATATGTATGCGCAATTCGAGCAAAAGGAAAGAGAAAACTGTAATCTCTTCAAAAAGGAGGTGCGGTAATGGCTGTTCAACCTAAAAAATATCCGATGCCCGTTCAGGACCCGAAAATCCGCGCGCGCAACTTTGAAGAGGTTGCCAAGGGTTATCCTGTTGAGGTTGCCGTAAAGGAAGCACAGAGATGTTTGAACTGCAAAAACAGTCCCTGCGTCAACGGTTGCCCCGTAAACGTGCGTATTCCCGAATTTATTTCTAAAATCAAAGAAAAGGATTTTGACGGCGCGTATGAAATTATTTCCCGAAGTTCGTCATTACCTGCGGTTTGCGGAAGAGTATGTCCGCAGGAAACCCAGTGTGAGAGCAAATGTACTTTGGGCGTAAAATTCGAGCCTGTTGCAATAGGCAGACTTGAAAGATTTGCCGCCGATTATCATAACTCAAAAATCTGCGAAGATAACGTAAATGTGCAAGAAAACGGACATAGAGTTGCCGTTGTGGGGTCGGGCCCGTCGGGACTTGCCTGTGCGGGTGATTTGGCTAAAAAAGGCTACAAAGTAACCGTATTCGAAGCTTTGCACACTGCGGGCGGCGTGCTTGTGTACGGCATGCCCGAGTTCAGGCTTCCTAAAAAAATTGTAAAAAAAGAAGTCGGAGAGCTTGAAAAATACGGCGTTGAAATTAAAACCAACGTAGTTATAGGAAAAACGATAACCATTGACGAGCTGTTTACAAGCGGCTACGAGGCTGTTTTTGTCGGTTCGGGTGCGGGACTTCCGCGGTTTATGGGGATACGCGGCGAAAGTCTGAAAGGCGTTTATTCCGCCAATGAATTTCTGACGCGTGCAAATCTTATGAAGGCTTATGATTATCGGTCGCATACTCCGATAATGCGCGCTAAAAAAGTTGCCGTGGTCGGCGGCGGTAACGTGGCAATGGACGCCGCGCGTACAGCGTTAAGACTCGGTGCAGATAAGGTATATGTAATTTACCGTCGTTCTATGGACGAACTTCCCGCAAGGAAGGAAGAGGTAGAACATGCGCAGGAAGAGGGGATCAGATTTGAAATTTTAAGAAACCCTGTTGAAATTATAGGGTATTGCAACCGGAACGACAGACAGGACCCACAAAACGGATTTGTTAAGGGAATTAAAGTTGTAAAATGCGAACTTGGCGAACCTGATGAAAAGGGCAGGCGCAGACCCGTGGAAATTCCCGACAGCGAATACGTAATAGACGTTGATTGCGTTATTATGGCGATTGGTACTAGTCCTAATCCGCTGATTAAAAACACGACTGTGGGACTGGAAGTGAACGGGCACGGCGGGATAATAGTTGAAGATGGCACAGGCAAAACCACAAAAGACGGTGTTTTTGCCGGCGGCGACGCGGTAACGGGCGCGGCAACGGTAATTCTTGCAATGGGTGCAGGAAAAACTGCGGCAAGCGCAATTGACGAATATCTTTCAAAAAAGGAAAAATAATACTGTTATGAGTATTTCTGTAAATCTTGACGATGCCTTTGAAAGGGCTGAAAATATCAACGTTTATAACGAGGGCGCAATCACTTCTTACG
Organism: Clostridia bacterium; assembly: GCA_029063275.1. Classification (GTDB taxonomy): domain Bacteria; phylum Bacillota; class Clostridia; order Christensenellales; family Borkfalkiaceae; genus Coproplasma. Next base: position 582 of record JAIDOO010000218.1, on the reverse strand, counting down.
CGGCAGGTACTAAGTCGTTCAATAAAATTCTTGCGTGCTGGGTTGATATGATAAACAACGCGCATATTATGCCGGCTTTCGGCGTAAGTCTTGACGGTTGTACCATTAAGGCAATTCAAAGCGGATTGTGGGTAGAGTTCGATTTTGGACAACGGCTTGAAAGCGGTGAAATGCCGTATGAAAAACTTTTAATTCAGGTTGCCAGAGGTTTCAGCGGCTTTAATTTAATCCGATACAATTCGGTAGGCGGATACGACGGTAGATGCTTTTATTATGACTTAAACGGTAAAAATATGGACGAATTATATGACTTATTGTTTAAAATTTAAGTTTTAAAAAGTACTATGTCAGACGTAAAATGCTAATTTTAACCAGTATAAATAAAAAAAGCGGGTCAAAAGACCCGCTTTTTAAGTGTTTTTTATTTTGTGTTATCGGTTAAGGATTTTTTATAAGCAACAATAGCTTTTGACAGTTGGTCGGGGCAAGAGGTGTTATTTTTGCACTTGATACCCGCAAGTAAAGCTTCGACCTCGTCTATCGTTCTGCCTTCTACAAGTTTGCTTACGCCCTGTAAATTTC
>JAIDOO010000217.1:452-6393 GCA_029063275.1 Clostridia bacterium | reverse complement strand
TGATATAACCCTTTGCTATCAGGTTAAGGGCGGTGGAACGCAAAACCTCGCAAATATGAAAGAGGGGCAGACCGTCAAAATACTGCTTCCGCTCGGCAACGGATTTAATTTGCACGGGTTTAAAAAAGTGGCGGTAATCGGCGGCGGCGTGGGGATATTTCCCTTGATTGCAACCATTCGCGCATATCCCGAAATAGATTTTTACACATATGCGGGTTTCCGCAATAAGGGGGCGGTATGCCTTTTGGACGAGCTTGAAAAAAGCAAGTCGCTTACCGTAACCACCGACGACGGAAGCTTCGGCGAAAGGGGCAACGCGGTAGAAAGTTATCTTGCGGACGCGGATAAAATAAACGCGGACTGTATAATAGCCTGCGGACCGCCTATAATGCTCAGAATTTTAAAACAACGTTTAAACGAGCGCGGAAACAAAATTCCCTGCTTTGTATCTTTGGAAGAGAGAATGGGTTGCGGCATAGGCGCCTGTCTTGTGTGCGTTTGCAAAAAAACAGCGGGCGGAAACGCGCGCGTATGCAAGGACGGACCCGTGTTCGATATAAACGAAGTGGAGCTATGAGTGCGATATTACGATCCTTAGAAAAAATCAATGAAAACGAATATATCGTTGCCAAAAGATATCGCGGTTCCGGAATAGCTTGGTTTTTTCTGTTAATGTTCAGCTTAGTCAATTTCGGCTTCGGAATATTTGTTTTAGTGGTTGATTCCTCTAATATTAATGTTATAATTTTCGGCGCTACGGGATTATTTTTTCTCGTTGCTGCTATTATAGTTCTTATCTTATATTTAAGAATTCCCAAAATTGCTATCACGTTCAAAAAAGGTAATTTTTATTTTGGTAAAGAGTTAAAGTGCAACCCATTAAAAATCAAAAATCTAAGCATAGAGAGAGACAAAGTATATTCCAGACATTATTACGGATCAAATAAATATGTTTATAGAGAAAGCGATAATAAAGATTGCACTCACGGTACGCTCTGTTTTTCAGTAGACGGCGAACAACATAAGATAGCGAATATAGACGACATTGACACGGTGTATGAAACAATAGTTAAAATAAAAAACGATTATACAAAGTATATTTCTGAAAAGAAAATGCGCGAACTATCTGACCGTGTGCGGTTGGCTGAACAACTAAGACAAGTAGAACAGGCAGAACAAATAATTAATGCTGAACAACCTGAAGAGATTGAACAGCAAGAGCAACTTGAACAATTAGAAGAGTTTGAAGAGATTTTTGAGCAGGAAGAGCTTTCTAAAATCGCAGATAATATTCAGTTGCCCGACCTGCCCGATTTACCCGATTTACCGGACTGAAAATAATTTGGTGATTCAGATGGAAAAAGTTATTTTTTGCTGTATTCACGTGGACGCGCGCAAAAAATACTCCCGTAAACGTAATAGTTTACAACAATGGAGTGCTTAAATTTTCGGACGGTTTTTCGTGCAAAACAGAAGAAGTGCAAACCGTAAGATGTATGCCCGACGTTCACTACGGCAACGACACTTTACTTGACGCAGTAGCAATGGGTACAAGTTCTACGGGGTCGCTCACCGTCGTTGTCGACGGCAGGGAAATAGTTTACTGTAAAATAGAAAATGTAAAAGATGCTAAGACAAATTGATTAAACTTATGCTTGAATGCAGAGAAAAATAAAAGGAAGAACATGGCTGATTTATCTGTTAATATCTGCGGAGTAAAACTAAAAAATCCGGTAATTGCCGCAAGCGGAACTTTCGGTTTCGGCAGAGAATATAATGAAATTTACGATATTTCAAAAATAGGCGGCGTGAGTACGAAGGGTATGACCTTACAGTCGCGCGACGGAAATCCCGTACCGAGAATTGCAGAGGGCAAAAGCGTCATTTTAAACGCGGTCGGCTTGCAAAATCCCGGGGTGGAACACTTCATCAAACACGACCTCGATTTTTTAAAGAGCAAGGGCGTTGTCATAATCGCAAACGTAGCAGGCAAAACGCTTGACGAATACGGCGAAATCTGCGCAAAATTAAACGGTCTTGTCGATTTTGTCGAGCTGAATATTTCCTGCCCCAACGTAAAGGCGGGCGGAATGGCGTTCGGTATTAAGCCCGAAAGCATAAAGGAAGTAACCCGCGTGTCGAAAAGCGGCTTATCGAAAACCCCGCTTATGGTCAAGCTTTCGCCCAATGTTGAAAGCATTCCCGTAAACGCGCAGGCAGCGCAAAGCGGCGGCGCGGACTGCATTTCGCTTATAAACACCCTTACGGGTATGGCGATAGATATTGAAAGGCGGAGACCGATAATTGCCAACAATACGGGCGGAGTTTCGGGCGCGGGAATAAAGCCGATAGCTTTAAGAATGGTTTACGAGGCGGCGCACAGCGTTGAAATTCCGGTCATAGGTATGGGCGGAATTACAAGCGGCGTAGACGCCCTTGAATTTATGGCGGCAGGTGCTTGTGCAGTTCAGGTAGGTACGGCTAATTTCACCGATTTAAATGCAATGCCGCGCATAATTGACGAAATGAATGCCTGGCTCGATAAACACGGAATTCTATCCGTGAACGAAATGGTCGGTACGTTGAAGCTCAACGGCTGAGAGCGGGTATGAAAAAGTTTTTGGTTTGCCTTTTGCTTTCGCTTTTGACGGTTGCTAATTTTTCGGTTCCGCTTACAGCGAACGCTAATTCCTGTCAATCGGAGTATTCGGGTGTTTACGGTCGGATTGACGAGTACCTTAGCATTTCTTTCGCGGCGGCGCGCATTCCGGCGGCTTCGGTAATAGTGGTGGACGGCGACAGCGTGCAGTTTGAAAAATCGTACGGAAGCTGTCCCGACACGCAAACGCCTTTTTTACTCGGCTCGGTCAGCAAATCGTTTACTGCGCTATGCATTATGAAGCTTTGCGAAGAGGGCAAAATCGATTTAAACGAAAAAATTTCAACTTATTTAAAGGGCGCAAGATACGGCGACGAAATTACCGTTTTACAGCTTTTAAACCAGTCTGCGGGAATAGATACTTATCAAACGTTAAAAGATTATAAGGTCGGCAAAAACAAAGGCAAACACGTTTATGCCAATGTTAATTATACGTTGCTCGGTCAGATTATCGAAGCGGTCAGCGGCGAAAGCTATGAGGAGTTCGTCGGGCGCACGGTTTTCAATCCGCTAGGAATGAACAAATCCGCCGCTTCTTTAAAAAAGGCGGAGGAAAACGGACTGATTACGGGATATGAAAATTATTTCGGTTTTTCGGTTGCTAAAAAGCCGCAATTCCCCAAAAACGAATACGACTGGATAACCGTTCCCGCAGGTTATTTATCTTCGTCCGCAAACGACTTAGGCAAGTATCTTCAATCGTATATAAATCATACAATCGTTTCCGCGGAGAGCGTAAATCAAATGTTCACTAACGGCGTGGACATCGAAGACGAAATTCCATACCGTTATTGTATGGGCTGGAACCGTATAACGGAACCGTTTGGAGAGCCCGTGTTAAGGCACAGCGGTCTTGTGGAAACGGGAATGTCCTGCATTTACGTTCTGCCCGAAAGAAATTTAGGCGTAGCGGTGCTTATAAATACAAACGACTTCCTTGTGGCGCAGGGTATGATGGACTCGATCGATTGGAGCGTAACCTTAATGCTTCTTGGTATGGAGCCCATTGGAATCGGAAGATTTGAGTATCCCCTATATCATTTTTTGTACGACTTGCTGTTTTTGATAATAATTGCAATCGCCGTGTTGCCGCTCGCGCTTATAAAGTTGCATATAAAGCGGCTTCCGCGCGGGAAGCTTTGGCTTAAAATTTTTATATTAATTTCAATTCACGCGGTTTTGCCTACGGTTATACTGATGTTCCCGATAATTTTTCTTGCAACGCCGCTATGGGTGGTTTGCGCTTTCGTGCCCGATTTGTTTATAGTACTCGTTCTGGCGTCGGCGTTGCTTTACGCGGGCGGTGCGGTCAAAAGCGCGTTATGGATATATCTCAATAAAAAAGGAGTTAAAATATGACTTACAAACAACAATTTATTAAATTTATGGTCGACAACGGAGTGCTGAAATTCGGAGAATTTACATTAAAGAGCGGAAGAAAAGCCCCCTATTTTATAAACACCGGCAACTATAAGTCGGGTGCACAGCTTGCTAAGCTCGGCGAATATTACGCGCGCTGTATAGAGGATAACGAAATTCAGGCGGACACGCTAATAGGTCCCGCTTATAAGGGAATACCACTCGCGGTTACTACTGCTATTTCGCTCTATAACCACTTCGGCAGGGATTTGAATTACTGCTTTGACAGAAAGGAAGAAAAAGACCACGGCGAGGGCGGACTTTTCGTCGGCAAACAGCTTTCCGACGGCGAACGGGTAATTTTAATCGAGGACGTTATGACTTCGGGCAAAGCGTTGCGCGAAATGCTGCCCAAAATCAAGCAAGCCGCTGACGTAAAAATTGCGGGTATGGTAATTTCAGTAGACAGAATGGAAAAGGGGCTTGAAAGCAATTTTTCCGCCGTACAGGAAGCGTATAAAGAATTCGGCGTAAAGGTCTACTCAATTGTAAGTATGTCGGATATTATTTCCGCAATAGAGGACGGAATAATTCCCGGTAAAGAGTACCTTTCAAAAATGAAAGAATACCGCAGTAAGTACGGTGTAGAATAAAAATAAGCCGCAGATTTATCTGCGGCTTTTAAAATGCCGAAAACAAATAACCTGCGGCTTTATAATGTCTTATAATCTGTTGAAGCGCTTCAGCCGTAGATGACTTTGTCGTGGAATCGTGCGCAAGCAAAACTATGCGTTCGGAATTTGCCGCCGTGTCTAATGCGGCGGTGTAAAGCTGTTGGGGCGTTGCATTGTAAATTTCCGCGTCGCGCATAGAAGCGTTCCAGTCAACGTATCTCAGTCCGTGGGAGTTTACCGCAGAAATCAACTGGTTTGAAAGTCCGTAGCTTCCGCCGGGGAAGCGGTAAATATCGGTGAAGCTGCCTGTAACCGATTTTATTACTTCGTTACACTCGTCTATGTCTTTTAAAAGACTTTCGGGCGAGGCGTAAATTTTTTTATACTCGTGCGAGAAGGAGTGAACGCCGAGGGTGTGCCCTTCGTCGAAGGCGCGTTTTAAAAGTCCCATTCTTGTCTGAGCCTGCCTGCCTATAATAAAAAAGGTGGCTTTTACGTTTTCCTCTTTTAAAACGTCCAGGATTTTAGGCGTAACTTTGTCGCTAGGTCCGTCGTCAAAGGTCAGATAAACGGTTTTTACCGTAGGGCTGGGCGTGTCGGCAAGGGCAATCACAGAACCCTTCAGCCAAAAACCGCCGCAAAAGGCGATAAGCAGCGCGCTTGCAAACATAGCCGCGCAAAAAGCGGTGAAATTTCTGTTCATATCCGTATTTTGCGCAGTTTTCCAATTTTTACAAACGTTTTTTTAAATCAATTCGGCGTTAATAATTTTATCGGCAATCGCAATTTGCAAATAGCGCAAATCCTTAGAAAAAAGGTACCCGCCGTCCAAATCATCACACTCGTCGATAAGGTTTTCAAGCACGTTTGTAAAGCAGTTGTCGGTGTTTGCGTTTTTAAGCCCGATTAAACCGTTTTTAATTGCGGACAAAACGTCTTTCGCCTTGCTTTGGTTGTACTCGCCCGTGTCAAGACCGTTCGCGCACTCGTAGGCGAGTATAGAGAGGGAGTTCAGGGTGTTCAGGTTGCCCTGATAAAGTTTAGCATTGCGCTTTGCGGAATAACTCTGCACCGGATAGCTTTTGGTTGTTACGGATAAAACGGTGCAGTCCAAATCCCGCCTTTTCAGGCTGTCGCAAACGGTGTTGGCGTCCTTCTCGTCGTAGTAGCAGGAAACGGTTACGTAATAATTTCCGTCGTAGTCCAATATGTATCCTGCGCCGCCGTAGCTTGAAACCGCGCTTGACAG
>JAIDOO010000217.1:0-442 GCA_029063275.1 Clostridia bacterium | reverse complement strand
CGACACCGCGATATCGGACGAGCGGTAGCAGACGAAGTAGTAAGAGGTTTCAAATTCGACTTTTCCTCCGCTCAAAGAAAACGCGCATACGCAGATAATCACGGTAATTGTAATTACCGCCGCAACGGCAACTGTAAACACTAAATTGCGCTTATCCTTAATCATACTATATGATATTTTAAAGTGCGCATATTTATGTTTGCTTGCCGACCTTGCAAAAGGCTTTTAAAATTTTCTCGGCTACGCTTAAAAATCGCTTGCAAAATAATATTTATCTGCTATAATTAAATAGTCAGACAAGCGATGCTAATATGGCTCAGCTGGTAGAGCAGCTGATTCGTAATCAGCAGGTCGCCGGTTCGAATCCGGCTATTAGCTCCAAAAACCCCGCCGTTGCGTAAGGCAACGGCGGGGTTTTTTAAAAATACCAATTTCATTAAGC
>JAIDOO010000216.1 GCA_029063275.1 Clostridia bacterium | reverse complement strand
TATTCATATACCGCGGTCGGCCTTTTTTACTTTATATGGTTATGAATTAATAATGGTAAAACGAAAAGGGTAACTAATGAAAAAACGCCCTGAAAAGGGCATTTTTTTCATAGAAAAAGACACACACAAAGGAGTTTTATACGCTCCTTTTGCGTGTGTCTTGGTGGCGCGCCAAAAGGGACGTAAGTTGAACACTTACGCCCTTATTTTTTGCATTAAAAAAGCTGAGCCGCTATAAAAAATCGGTTCGGCTTAAACATTAAGTTGTTAATTTGCATAAAATAAAGTCTAACACTGTAAACAGAAATTTATCACTTTTTAGCTTTCGGCATAGGCAAGTCGTCATACATTGCCTCAAACAAGCCTGCTAAATACGCCTTATCGTCTACGTTATCCACAAGCAACATTTCTTTTGCGCCTGAATACGGCAGAGAATATTCCGCTCGTGGCATATAGGAAATAGCAGATTTTACAGGCTTTACAAGCAATCTGTCGTTGTAAATGCCGCCGACGAGTTTACTGCGATAATAAATCAGATATGAACCCATCATTGCCTTGTAGGTTATATCGGCCAAGGTTGATAGTTGTTCCAATATAAAATTCAGATATTCTTTACTTGACGGCATAAGTCCTCCGCTAAAATTTATCTTTGAAAGGGTTTATTGAAAGAGCCGATTTCAATTAAATTACCTTCGGGGTCTGCAATATAACAAGTTCTTTGCCCCCACTTCTCGGTTTTAGGTTCAAGTACGGGCGTTGCGCCTTTTTTTACGGCTTCGGCAAAACGCTTGTCAACTTCTTCAAAAGTATCTACGTACAACGCTATTTCAAAATGTCCGTTAAGTCCGTTTATATACTCATATTTTCGGTTTGTCATTTTTTCAAAATTCTTTCTTTCATAGAGCATAAACAACGTGCCGTCTTTTATCAAATAAACGTTGACGGCATCTTCGCTTTCTTTAATTTCAAAACCCAATACGTCTCTATAAAAGCGTATCATTGTCGCCATATCTTTTACAAACAATCCAATTCCGTCAAGTTTCATAACGTTTCTCCGCTAACTTACTGTTTTTCGTACAATCATTATATCTTATCTATGTAGAAAAATCAAGCGGTCAAAAGTCAATTTGGCAGATAGGCGTGAGCTCGTCTTGACAAGCGCGCGGCTACGCCGCGCGGACAAGCTCACGCCGAAAC
>JAIDOO010000215.1 GCA_029063275.1 Clostridia bacterium | reverse complement strand
CACGCGGCAAACGCCTTTACTGCAAAAGTATTCTGCATTTTTAACCTGATCGCCTCGGCTTGAAGAATTTTCAAGAGGAATAAACAGGGTGGGAATTTTCAGCGCGATAAGCTCGTTTGCGGAGTTAGAACCGCATCTGGCTACAGCGCAGTCGGCACAGGAGTATATAAGTCCCATATCGTCCGCAAACTCGATTTGCTTATATCCGAAGATGTTTGATTCAACGCTATTTCCTCTGCCGCAAATGTGAATTATATTAAAGCGCTTGCAGATTTCAAAAGCCGCGGCGCGTAAGTTTTTGTTAATGATTTTTGAACCGCTGCCTCCGCCGAAAACAATGAGCGTGGGGCGGTTGTCAAGCCCCAATATTTCGCGGGCCGCTTTTTTATCTCTGCCGAAAATGTCGCTTCGCATTGGCGAGCCCGTATATACGCCGTTTTTAAACCGCTCTGCGGTAGAGGGGAAGGTGGTCAAAACTTTTTCACACTTGCCGGCAATGATTTTATTTGCAAGCCCCGCGCTTATGTCCGACTCGTGGGTCAGTATTGGAATGTGTCGTTTCCGTGCGGCGAATGCGGGCGGTATACAAACGTAACCGCCTTTGCAAAACACAAGGTCGGGCTTGATAATATCAAGCAGTTCGCCTGCCTGTTTTATGCTTTTGATTAATTTGAACGGAATTGCAAGGTTGCACAAAATTTTGCCGCGTACAAATTTCACCGCATCGAATTTGTAAAATTCCACGCCGTTGGCTTTGCAAATTTTTTCTTCGATACCGTCCGTGCCGACATATGCAATTGAAAATTCGTGTTTTAGCTGTTCTATTAGTGCGATATTCGGAATAACGTGTCCCGCGCTACCGCCGCCGCTGAATACTATTTTTTTCATAAAATTAATATACTTTTTATAGCCGTATTTTATGAAATCTATTCCGTGCTTAAAATCCGAAAAGCAATATAAGATTTATAAATCAGTTTGGCGATTAAACAAAATTAATCTTGACATAATATTAAATGAGTAGTAAAATAGCAATATGGAACCGCAATATATCGTTGCTATAATCAGCGGCAGCGTTTTTTTAGTTTTATTATTGGTTTATATAATTTTAAGGGTTTTAGGTAATAAAAAGGCGCTTAAAGAAAGAGCGCGGTTATCTGAAATTTATAATGACGAATCCCTCGCAAAACTTGACTACGATTTTGCCGCATACGACGAAGAGTCGACTGAACTTTTGGACGGACAAATAAAGCGAGAGGGACACACGACTATCGATGAAGAGCTTGACTCTCCTCAGGAAGAAGTTTTTGCAAAAATTGATAGCGAGGGAATAGAAG
>JAIDOO010000214.1 GCA_029063275.1 Clostridia bacterium | reverse complement strand
GGTGAAATTCCGATACAGACGGTATAGTCCGGATGATAAAAGAATTTTAAAGCGGTAAACTCGTTTTATTTGCGCTCCGGAATTTTTTTCGGAGCGCTTTTTTCAAAGAATACTTTAAAAATAAATTTTTAAGGAGTTCTTTGTTATGGAACAGGAAACAACCCAAGCCGCAGAAATTTGCGGCGGCGAAAGCGGGGATATAACCGCGCAGACGGAAGCGGAAGCCCCCGCAGAGAAAAAGAAGAGAGTAGGCGAAGCGTTTAAAAACTACTTTACCGCAACCAGAATTGCGTATATGGCTATCTTTACGGCTATATCATACGCGATAGGGCTTTTGGATTTTTCGCTTATGCCGGCATCACCGGTATCGTTTTTAAAGCTTGATTTTTCAAACGTGTTCGTGCTTATAGGCGGATTTTCACTCGGTCCCGTTGCTGGTGTGATAATTGCGGTGTTAAAAGAGCTTTTGCACGCGCTCACGGTTGGACAGACGGCTTTTGTCGGCGAGCTTGCCAACATACTTATGGTTTTGCCGTACGTGCTTATTCCCTCTTTGATTTACAAATGGCGTAAGGGTATTAAAACCGTGCTTTGGTCGGTTGCGCTCGGTTGCATCGGACAGTGTTTAATTTCATTGCCCGTCAATTATTTGCTGACCTTTCCCGCTTTTTTTAAAGCGTTCGGCGGAACGTGGTCTGCCGGTCAGGAATTGTTCATCGACGTCTGGTATTGGGCGCTTTTGTTCAATTTTATAAAAGTTTTGTGCATTTCGGCGGTGGTTATCGCTCTGTACAAACCGCTTTCGAAGCTTATAAAGATTACGGGCGAAAAATTTGCGAAATTAAAGAAAAAATCTTAAAAACAAGGAGCGCGGAAGCGCTCCTTATTTTTCCATTTGAAAGCTTTTTATTGACATATAATCAAAGCGGTGATAAAATAATTATATAATAGAGTAATATGCCCGCGCGCGGGCGCGCATAGACGCGGTTTTTAAAATCGGCGGGTTAAATTATTGCTTTTACGCTTAAATTATGGTATAGTTGTCATGCGACACAATTTAATAGCGTAGTATGGAGTACTGTATTGCCAATAAGTACTTCACTTTATCTCATACTACGGGAATTGTGTCGCAACGATGTGGAGTGTACTGTTGGGTGCGTTCCGCATAGGAGCGCACTTTTTTATTTACCGAAAAAAACAAAGGGAGGCGGACGAATGGTAGTTTGGTCAATAGTGCTTGCGGTTTTAATTGCGGCGTTCGTTTTAATACACGTCCTTATTTTGCCCAAGTTCTTTTTGCGCACCGACTTCGGCAGGCTTCCCGTTACGGGGCGCGGAGTTAAGAGCATTGACGGCGAAAGCGGTCCTTCGATGGTATACGAGCCCGATTTAAAGGCGGCAAAATACATAAAACAGTACGTTTTATCCGAGCGCGGCGGAAAAAAGTTTTTGCTGTGCAAGATAGACGAAAAAATCAAGTATATCGATTTCGATATAGCCGTATTCGACAAGGACGGCAATACGGTCAGAATTCTGAACGTGAAAGAGATAATTTCAAGGCAGGGCTTTACCGAGGTCTGCTCGCTTCCCGATGAAACTTCTTTTGTAACCCTTTCGCTTAACGGGGTGGACGGGCGGAAAAAGGGCAGGGGACTGCACGGCGAAATCAGCCCCAAAAATTTTGCCTGGTATCTGTCTTTGAGCGCGGTTGCCGATATTCTCGGCGTGGTGTTTGCAAAAATCTGCTTAACGAAAATGTTCGGCGGAATTTACGGCGAAAGCTTCTTTCTGTCGGGCACGGACTGGCTTTATACTTTTCTGGCGGCGCTGGGCGTGGTCGCGTTCAATCTTCTGACGGCGGCAATATACGTTCTCTGGAAAAGCGGAAGATTTAAGGGGGAGAATTAAATGCAGGATTACAGCGTAATTTCCAAGGGCGCGTACGCCCGCCCCCAGACCGAAAACTTCGTTTCGGTAACGAGCTTTCTGTTTATCCGTCAGTACGGTAAAAAATATCTTTTATTAAAGCTTAAAAATACGCGCGCCGAAGCGGTGGACGAAGTGAATTTAAAGGTTACCCTGCTTGATAAAAAGGGTCAGACTTTAAGCGTTTTGCACCTCTCGTCCGACAAGTGCGGTCCGGTCCGGTCTTTCGCTTTCAGCGAAAAAATAGAGGTGGACGAAGCCTGTTGCGATTTCGTCGCAAAGGTTGAAAGCGCGGTCTACGGCGGTTACCTTTACAAAGACGGCAAAGGCGGCGTTGCAATCGATTACGAGGCGGCGCAGGGCGGCGGCTTTGACGTGAATACGGTCAGGGCGGCAATGCGCGGCAAGACGAGGGCGGTAACCGAAAAGCGTTTGGGCGTGCCGGTTGCGGTGAGCGTACTTGCCTGCCTGCTGTTGGTTTGCGCCGCGCTGGTTACTTATTTTCAGCTCAAAAATTTTATGGATAACGCCACGGGCTTTACCTATTCGGGGGTGGAGTACGTTTTTGCGGACGCCGATAAAGCGCCCGGCTCGGAAATAATCGTTACGGGTTACAGGGGCACCAAGCCCAATGTGGTCATACCCGAAAAAATAGACGGGTACGTCGTTTCGGAAATACGCGGCGGAGCGTTTGAAGGAAACGGCAAAATCAAGCGTTTAAAAATAGAGGGCGCAATAAAAATAGGCGGTTACGCATTTGCGGACTGCGCAAAGCTCGAATCGGTAACTATGAATAACGCCGCCGAGGTCGGCGGGAATGCGTTCGATAATTGCCGTGCGCTTCAAACCCTTGAAATTACGGGCGATAGCGAAATTGTTCTCGGTGAGTACGCGTTCAGGGATTGTTCTGCGCTCGAAGCGGTAAAAATCCGTCAGCAGATAATCTATCCCGAAAATCTTGCGGTTTTTTCCGGCGCGAACAGTGTTAAAGAATTATATCTCCAAAATTACGGCGCCTACACTATAAGCAGGCTTTTCGGCGAAAACACTGTAACCCCGCTTGAAAGTCTGACGATAAATTACCTTGACGGTATATGCGACAGCTTCTGCTTGAATCTGAGCTTTCTTGAAAGCGTAAATATCGCATACATCGAAGGCGAAGGCTACGATATAGGCAATTTTGCGTTTTTCGGCACAAGCTTAAAAACTTTAAAACTTCCGCTGGGATTAACTTCAATCGGCGATAACTCGCTTAGCGGCACGCAGATTACTTCGTTCAACGCCTACGGCGCCGAGATTATAGGCGAGTATGCGTTCAGCGATTGCAAGCAGTTAAAAAGTTTTACCGTTCCCGAAAGCCTGACCCTTTTAAGCCGCAGCGCGTTCAGCGGTTGTTCGTCGCTTGAAAACGTTACGTTCGAGGGCGAAGACAATCTTAAAGAGATAGGCGAAAAAGCGTTTTACCGTTGCGAACGTATTGAAAGTATAGAAATTCCCGACAGCGTCGAATTTATCGGCGCGCAGTTGTTGGTCGGCTGTAATAGCTTAGTATCTATGACTCTGCCCTATCTCGGAAGCAGTGCGGACGATTGTCAGACTATGGAGTATCTTTTCGGCAATGTGAATACAAACCTGAAAAGCATAACGCTGACGGCGGCGACTGCGGTTGCGCCGCAGGCGTTTTACGGTTGCTCGGACGTCAAAGAAATAAATCTCAACGAGGGTCTCGGGCACATAGGCGACTATGCATTTTACGGTTGTGTGCGGCTTAACAGCATAGTAATCCCGTCAAGCGTGAGCGGCGCGGGTTACGGAATATTCGAATGCTGTTACCGCCTTTTCGAGGTCTATAATTTAAGCGAAGTCGAATTGAGTTGCGATTATGCGATTGCTGTATATTCGTCGTTGGAGCAGTCGGTTCCCAAATCGGAACGCGAAGGCTATACGGTCGCTTATTCCTACGGCGCATTTGCACAGCCCGCGGGCTGGTATCTAATCGGCTATCCCGAAGATGAGTTTCTTACCCTGCCCGAAAGTTTTTTGAGAGCTTCAAGCTTCTCTATAATAGATTATCTTTTTTATAACGATTCGGACATACGCAGGGTAATTCTGTCGGACGGGGTGGAAAGTTTGGGCAAATACGCCTTTTACGGCTGTTCTTCGCTGACGGACGTAACCGTTCCGCGTCCGGTTACGAAAATAGAAACCTGCGCCTTTGCCTACTGCGGCGAGCTTGAAAGAGCTACCGTTTACGGTATTGTTACGGAAGTCGGCGACAGCGCGTTTTACTGCTGTTCGTCGCTTAAAGAAATAAGTTTAAACGGCTCTTTCGTCAACGTCGGCAACGACGCTTTCGGCGGTTGTTACAGTCTGACTTCGGTCAGCATAAACGGAGTAACGTCGATAGGGGCGAGGGCGTTTGCAAACGACTACGCGCTCGAAAGCGTGCAGATTTCACGCGCCGACGGAAATATCGGCGAATACGCTTTTATCGGTTGTACGTCGCTTGAAGAATTTTACGTGCCCGAAGGCACCGTGCAGATAGAAGCTAACGCGTTCTACGGTTGCGATACCCTCAGAAAGGTTACTCTTCCGAAGTCGCTGACCGAAATCGGCGACTATGCGTTTGACGGCTGTCAGAGACTGCGCGCGGTGGTAAATTACAGTGCGCTCGATATTTCCGACGGAGAAAACTGCGGCAACGTGGGCAGATTTGCGGTGTTTGTGGCAACGCGCGAGTCCGACGCGGCGGCGCTTGTTTACAACGACATAAACGGAGTAACTTTCCTTCAATTTTACGACGACTGGGTTGCGGTCTGGTGCGACGGAGGCGTTACACGATTGGAGTTTTCCGCTCTTTCGGGATATAACTCGCTGAAAATCGCGTCCTTTGCATTCTCGGAAAATCCGACTATTAAAAGCGCTGATTTAAAAGGGGTTTCGGTAATAGGCGATAGCGCGTTTTATTCCTGTTTTTCGCTTACAAACGTTGTGCTTGACAGAAGCCTTGTAGAAATCGGCGAAAACGCTTTCAGTTACTGTATAGGTCTTACGGACATTAACTTACAGGATACAAAGCTGAGCAGTCTCGGCGCGTGCGCCTTTTTCGACTGTATGAAGCTTACTTACGTTTCCTTGCCGCGTACCCTCGGCGAAATTCCCGAGCAGACTTTTTACTACTGTTCGGCTCTTACGGACGCGGTTATTCCGCAGTCGGTATACTTTATCGGCGAGCAAGCGTTTTTCGGCTGTACCTCTTTGTTGCAGGTTCACAATTTAAGCCGCCTAATAATGGTCGCGGGCAGTTCGGGCAACGGTTTTTGCGCTTACTATGCGCTGCACGTTTTCAACGACGCGGACAGCAAGATGACCTTTGCGGAAAAGGACGGTTATAAATTTGCAAACTACGCGCAGAACTGGTATCTTTACGGATATTCAAACTACGACTATTACAAAATACTGCCCGAAAGCTTCACCTTTGAAAATTCGACAATAAGCTCGTACAAAATCCGCGCGGGAGCGTTAAGCTCGGCTTCGTACATCGTAATTCCGACTTCGGTTACGGAAATCGAAAACAACTCGATTAATTCGGCTTTGGCGGTTTATTATTGCGGCACCGGCACACAATGGACGGCGGTGCGCCCCGAAGATACGGGATTTACCCAGGTCTATTATTACTCGCCTTGTATTCATACCGACGGCGATTGGCTATGGACTTACCAGTCGGGCGGATATCCCGTAACCTATCAGACCGAGCTTGTTTGGACTGTTACCCGTGAGGCAACCTGTACTAAGGACGGCGTGCGCACGGGAGTGTGCCCCGTCTGCGGCGAAGCGAAGAGCGAAGTAATTGAAAAGCTTTATCATATTTACGGCGAGGACGGTAAGTGCACGAGATGCGGCGAGCAGGGAGAATACCTGAATGGTTTGAGCGGCTCGGATAGCTACGGTCTGTCAGCAAACTATTTCGAAGCGGACAAATTAAGCTTTGTATCCACAAATACGGGCTACGGCACTTATGCGACTCTTACTTTGACCGCGAAAGAGGATATGCAGGTTATGTTCGCTTGCCGCACTCCTACGTATTACGACCTTTTAACCATAACGGCAGGCGGTGAAGAAGTAGCGAATTTTTCAAGTATTTCCGATTACCCGTTTAAGCTTGAACTTTTAAAAGGGCAAAGCCTGACATTCAGATTTTACAAAAGCAGTTATTCTTACAATTCGAGCAGTGCGACTATATCTTACATATTGATTTTCGTGTGATTTAAGCAGGAGTTTTTTATGATTAAAAACCGTGAAATAATACAATCTTTACCGCAGGACAAAAAGCTTGCAATGCTGGCTGACGGCAATTGTCTTGGTTCGGCGGAAGAAAACGGCGGAATACCGCGCGTTATTCCCGCTTCGTTAGAGGCGGTCAATAC
>JAIDOO010000213.1 GCA_029063275.1 Clostridia bacterium | reverse complement strand
GTAAGAGGTCTTTGCGCCGCCGCGTTTATATTTGTGGGGCGCATTTTTACGATAAGGTCGTCTATTTCGGAAACGTCGGAAAGCCCGATATATCCCAGGCACGCACCCAATTTTACTTTTGAAGCAAGCCTTACAAACTCGTTTGAAGAAACCTTTGCGCAGTTGGTGAGTATGCCGTAAGCGCGCATACACTCGTCCTGAATGTCAAGTGCTTTAGGGCTGTTCATAATGACGCGGCGCTCGTTTTCTTCAAGCTCACCGACCTTTTTGACCACTTCGCCTACCTGCTTTAATATTTCCTCTTCGGTAACGCCCAGCGTTACTTCGTTTGATATTTGGTAGAGATAACCCTCCGCGTCGCTTCCTTCGCCGTAAATTCCGCGCACCGTAAGCCCGAGGCGGGAAATGCCGCGTATAAGCTTAGGCATAAGTCCGTTCATAGTCAGCGCGGGCAAAAACTGCATAACCGACGCTCTCAACCCCGTGCCCAAATTCGTGGGGCAGGCAGTTAAAAAGCCGAGCTGTTCGTCAAAAGCAAACTTCATATAGTTTGCTATTTTGTTGTCGATTTCGGACATGGTTTCGTATGCGAGTTTTAAATCGAGCCCCTTGATCAACGTCTGCTCGCGGAGGTGGTCCTCCTCGTTAATCATTATCGAAACGTTGTCCTCCCTGTTGATAAGCGCCGCCGAATACTTTCTGTTTTTTATAAGTTTGGGGCTTATAAGGTGGTTTTCCATCAGGCACACAGCCTGCTCGTCTGAAACCGAGTCCATATACATAAGGCGGAATTCGTCCAATTTGGAAAGACCGGAGGATACTAGTCTTATTATTTCTTTCGCCTGCTTTTCGTCTTTTAAATGGGACGGAAAGGGAAAGCCTTCGATATTTCTGGCAAGCCTTATTCTGGTCGAAACGACTATACCGTCTGAAACTTTATCCATTGCCTCCCTCCCCATCGTCGAGAATTTTTTTGATTTTAAGGATTTCGTTGTTAAGCCTGCCCGCGTCCTTATATCTCTTTTCGCTCAAAGCGTCCTCAAGCTGCTCCTGTAAAGAGTTAAGACGGCGGTGAAGTCCGTGCTCGTCGGTGTTGCCGTACATTTTACCGATGTGGTTCACCTTTCCGTGTACGCGCCTTATGTAGGGCATTAATTCCTCTTTGAAAACGTCGTAACAGCTGGTACAGCCCAAAAGCCCGCTCTTCTCATAATCGGCGTAGGTCGTTCCGCAGACAGGGCAGGATTTTGCGCGTCTTACGCGGCTGGGAATAAACCCGGGCCAGACCTCTCCGTGGGTCTTTTTGCGCATCTGCTCTTTAAGGTCCGCATAGCACGCGGCGCAGAGATGACACTCGAATTTTTTTCCGTTCGTGATTTCAACGTAGTTTACTGTTGCTTCGTGTTTTTTACATTGTTGGCAAAGCATAATCATTTTACCTTGTTTTATTTTACATATTTATTATAATACTTTTTTGGGCTCAGTAAACATTTTTTACCCGATGCGGCAAAAAATTTTATAATTTTTAAGTCGCAATAATTGAATTAATCAAAAGGGTATGATAT
>JAIDOO010000212.1 GCA_029063275.1 Clostridia bacterium | reverse complement strand
AGTAGGAATAAAATCTTACGCGTACTATCTTCCGGGAGACGTGTCGCAGGAAGAGCTTGAAAGCTTGTTGCAAACGCTTGCGGAAGATAAAAAAACAGACGGTATTCTCGTTCAGCTTCCTTTGCCCGAACATCTCGATTGCGAAAAGGCGCTGAAACTTATTCCCGACAATAAGGACGTCGACGGCTTTTCCGCAGACAATATAGGCAAGCTTTGTCAGGGTAAAAACAGCATAGTAGCCTGTACGCCGAACGGTGTTATGAAAATGCTTGAAAGCTGTAACATAGACCTTTGCGGCAAAAAAGCAGTGGTTGTAGGCAGGTCAAATATCGTGGGCAGACCTATGGCTATGCTTCTTTTAAACGCAGATGCAACCGTAACCGTTTGCCACAGCAAAACGTGCAATTTAAAGGAAGAGTGTTTGAAAGCGGATGTGCTTGTCGCCGCCATAGGCAGGGCTAAATTTATTACCGCCGATATGGTAAAGCATGGCGCAGTTGTTATTGATGTCGGTATGAACAGGGATGAAAACGGAAAGCTTTGCGGCGACGTGGATTTTGATGCCGTTAAGGAAAAATGCTCGTTTATAAGCCCCGTTCCTGGCGGAGTGGGACCTATGACGATAACTATGCTTATGTATAATACTTATCTATCTGCAATAAGGAGTGAAATTTGACCGCTTATAAAGAAAAGTACGAAAATTACTTAGCCGATTTTGAAAAAGCTCTTGACGGCTTTTGCGGAAGTCTTAACTGTAAGCCCGAAAAATTAGCCGAAAGCTTGAAGTACAGCTTAAAATCGGGCGGAAAAAGATTAAGACCCGTTCTTATGTTTGCCGTAGGCGAGCTTTTGGGCGTTGACAGGACAAGTTTAACGAATTTCGCTCTCGCGCTCGAACTCATACATACTTATTCGCTTATCCACGACGACTTACCCGAAATGGACAACGACGATTACCGCAGGGGCAGATTGACAAGCCATAAAGTTTTCGGCACTGGCAATGCCGTTCTTGCCGGCGACGGATTGTTGAACACTGCATATTCCTTGCTGTTTGGCGAGTGCTTCAACGGTAACGATTGTGTTTCCGCCGCCAAATTCATTTGCGACTGTGCAGGTATATACGGAATGATTGCGGGACAGTCGGCAGACCTCGAACACGAAAATGACACGCTTGTAGACGAAAATTTGTTGAATTTTATTTATGAAAATAAAACGGCAAAATTATTGACTGCGGCAGTGGTTGTTCCCAGCATATTGTGCGGCGGAAAGTATTATTCCGAGCTAAAAACGTTTGGAAGCGTTCTTGGGAATTTATTCCAGTTGACAGACGATATTCTGGACGTTGAAGGCAATTTCGAGCAACTGGGAAAAAGTACGGGAAAGGACAGCGCCGAGGGCAAATATACGGGCGTAAGGCTTTACGGACTTGACGGTTGTAAGGTTCGCGCCGACGTGCTTGCATCCAAGTGTACTGGCATTTTGGAAAAATTCGACGGCGATACGTCCTTTTTAAAAGAACTTGTTTCGTTTGTGCGGCAAAGAATTTGCTGATAGACTATTGACTTTTACGCACACTCATGATACAATATAGCCGTTGATATAGTGGTGCAGTATTCTAGTCAATACCCATTGATGCGAAGACGGGGGTAAAATACCGTTAAAGGGCATATCGATGAAGTTTCTGGTGTTTGCTTACTTTGCCAAAAGCGGGTGAATGCTGGGAGTAAAGGTTTATGGGAGCTTGGTAACGGCATACCGCAGCCTAACCCATTTACCGTGGAGGCTGCCGGATTTTATTTTCGGCAGTATAAACCTGCTATCAGGCGAAAGCTTGGTACAGAGTAGCCTGCCTTGAGTGAGGTCAGCGGATAGCGGATTCACGATTTTAGCGTATGGCCAGACGTTGAAATCTATTGCCGCTTGAAATTGATTTTGCAAAAGAGGATAAGCTCAATGGTTATTGCCAAGGAAAGCTTCTAGACTGATTTTATATTAGAGATTACGGTGTGGACTCAGTGGCGATTCGGTTATGCGCTCGGCGCGTTCAGACTCTTAAAAGGAAACTGCTCTTTCGGCGACGGGGAGTGAGAATGAGGGAAATCCTACCGAACCTTAAGCCGCAAAGTTTATTTAATATAAACCACTATATCACTATTTTTTACGCACGCCGATGTGCGTAATTTTTAAAATTTTTAAATTTATGGACAGCGACAGTAATTCTAATCATCGAAAAGTAAAACGAAATAAAAAGCACAGGATACCTGCATGGCTCGTTTGGGGGCTGGGCGTTCTTGTATTATCTTTTGCGCTTACCGTGCTTTTCAGTTTTCTGACTGAAATTTCGGTAAAAAACAGTCCGCTTTATATCTGTATTATAGTGCTTGTGGTGCTTTGGGTCGTCAATATTTTTTGCGACCTTTTGGCAAATGCGATAATTTCTTGCAAGCCCGAAGCGTTCCACGCAATGGCGTCCAAAAAGATAAAGGGAGCAAAGCGTGCGGTAAGTTTTTGCCGCAACGCTACCAAGTTATCAAGTATTTTCGCTGACGTAATAGGCGATATTTGCGGTATAGTCAGCGGCGCGGCGGGCGCGGCGCTTATAGTTCACTTTGCAATATCTGGCAAGATATTCGAACTTATTGCCTCAATCGGCGTAAGTGCGGTTATCGGTGCGCTTACCGTAGGCGGTAAAGCAATTTTTAAACACTTTGCAATAAAATATAATAAACAAATAGTTTTCGGTTTTGCAAAATTTACTACCGTCTTTAAAAAGGAAAAGTAATGCTTGAAAATATTACTGCAAAACAAATAAAAAAAATGACCTTGCCGCAGCTTACTTCACTATGTGAAGAGGTGCGGCAAATGATTATCTCCACGGTTTACAAGAACGGAGGACATTTATCCTCGAATCTCGGCGCCGTGGAGCTTATTGTTGCTATGCATTACGTTTTCGATTTTCCCGACGATAAGGTCATTTTTGACGTGGGGCACCAGTGTTATACTCATAAATTGCTGTCGGGTAGATATAATAAGTTTGATACAATCCGCAAAAAGGGCGGTATTTCGGGCTTCCCCAAGCGAGAGGAAAGCGAATTTGACTGTTACAATACCGGACACGCGGGAACTTCGATTTCTGCCGCGCTGGGGATTGCAAAGGCGCGCGATATTAACAAACAGAATTTTAACGTAATAGCCGTTATCGGAGACGGTTCGTTCAATAACGGACTTGTGTATGAAGCGTTTAACAGTCTAAGGCTTCTGAACACGCGTGTACTTGTAATTTTAAACGATAACGGAATGTCTATCGCGCCGACAGTCGGAAGTATTCACGAATACCTTGAAATTTTAAGCGCGGATGACGAGCATAGAGCAAAGAAAGAAAAACATGCAAATATATTCGAGCGTTTCGGCTTTGCGTATGACGGTGTATACGACGGCAATGACCTTGCCGTAATGATTGAAAAGCTTTCCGCCGTTAAGGAAAAACTTAAAAACCAATCTATAATTTTACATATTCTTTCCAAAAAGGGTAAAGGGTACTCATTCTGCGAAGAAAACCCCGAAGCAACCCACGGAATATCCGTTGGGAGCAGTGATAAGGTTTCGAAAGAATATTCCGAGGTATTGGGAGAAACTCTTGTTAAGCTTGCGGAAAAAGACAACAGGATAGTTGCCGTAACAGCGGCAATGACGACGAGTCTGGGACTTGGCGGATTTTTTGAAAAATATCCCGAACGTTCGATAGACGTAGGTATATGCGAAGAGCACGCGACTATACTTTGCGCGGCTATGGCAACCGAAAATCTGAAGCCTTACTATGCAGTTTATTCAACATTTTTACAGAGGTCTTTTGACGAGATTGCAATAGATATATGCAGTCAGAATTTACCCGTAACCTTGTGTATAGACAGGGCGGGAATTTCAGGCTCTGACGGGGAAACGCATCAAGGTGTATTTGAT
>JAIDOO010000211.1 GCA_029063275.1 Clostridia bacterium | reverse complement strand
GGCTTATACAAACGCTTTCAGGCATCTTACCCAATACCCTTTCTTCAAACGCGATTTGTATTAACTTGTCTAATTCGGCAAGTCTGTTTTTGTTTGCTTTGAGTTGTTTTTCGTCAGAATAACGGCTCTGCTCGGTATGCTTTGAACGCTCTCTCAAAAACCGCTCTTTAACTTTCGTTTCGTCAATCTCCACTTCTTCCAATAATGAGTGAATATCGTCCAAAACCAATGCTTCAAGTAGCTGTTCCGTGATGTGATGCGACGTACAATACTTCTTTCCGAGATCGACATAAGTCCGGCACACAAAACAATTATGAACGTCTTTGGCTGATTTGAATTTGAGTTTTTTACCGCAACTCGGACAAACGACCAATCCCGATAACGGATGTACCACGTTTGATTTGTCAGACCTTCCGTGCGCCCCTTCATAGGTCGCCTGCACTTTGTCCCAAACATCTTTACTTATGATTGGCTCGTGAGCGTTCTCATTGATAATCCAATCCTTTTCGGGTATTGAAACAATCTTATGATTTTTATAAGACACTCGCGTCGTCTTGTGCTGTACCGTATGTCCGAGATATGTGGGATTAGAGAGAATCCATCTTATTGTTTCGGGAACCCAATACGGCTTGCACGGTCTGTTCCATTTGCCACCATCAAGTTTGGTATAGTACGTTGCAGGATTCGGTATGCCTTCGCCCGTTAAAATTCTTGCAATCGTCCGAGCTGAATTCCCTTGCAACCGCAAATCGTAAATTCGCCTTACCACCGCCGCCGCTTCTTCGTCTATGACTGCCGTGCGGCTGTCATCGTTGCCTGCCTTATACCCGTATGGATAATTCCAATTCGTGTACTTGCCCGAACGCTGACTCGCTTCTAATACCGCTCTTATTTTCTTACTTGTATTAGCCGCGTGCCACTCGTTGAACACGTTCATTATCGGCATCATATCCATCGCGGTACTGCTTCGGTCTGCGGTATCTACGTTATCGTTGATTGCAATAAAACGTATTCCGTAAGCAGGGAATATATAGTCTATGTACTGTCCGACTTCGATATAGTTACGACCAAATCTTGATAAGTCTTTTACGATGATCGTATCTATTCTACCCGACTTGGCATCGTCCAAAAGTCGTTGTACTTCGGGGCGGTTAAAATTCGTTCCCGAATACCCGTCATCAGCATACTCGTCCACGACTTCAAATCCGTGTTCTTCTGCATATTGTCTTAACAGAATTCCTTGATGCTCAATGGACATAGATTCGCCTGCTTTCTCGTCCTCTTTTGAAAGACGTTTATAAAGCCCTGTTTTATTTAGTTGTTTTTGCTTTGACATTTAACCTCCTTTTCTGTCAAAGCAAATAGTTGAGTTTTGGTAGATTTATTATACCACAACTATTACTACTTTGCAAGATTATAGAGTGAATTTTACGAATAATTACAAACCCATTTCTCTGTTTGCGCGACTGATTGCAATCTCCGTCATAAGCGTTGACAAATCCTTGTCGCCCTCAAAATGCCTTGTAATCAAAAAACGCTTCCCATTGATTTCGCACCTGCGTTGAGAAGTCGGATGATTTTCTATTTGAGTATTGGTATTGTCTGTTTTTTTATCTGTTTTCATATTCCCCCTTTTGTCTTTTTAGGCGAATAAAACTCCCTATAAATATATGAACAGACTGCTTGTCTGTGTAACTTGTCCGCTCATTAAATTTACGGACATAAAAAATGGCGAGAGCTAAACTCTCGCCATATTACTTGAATTATTCAATTGTTTTATTCTTTGCGCCTACCGATTAGGCTAACAGTCTTTTGGCTCAAACTGTTCTTTCAAGGCTTCAAAGCCTGCCGCTATAACGGCAACCTTTGTTATACCGTGTTTTTTCAAAAATTCGTCGATTTCGTCCGCCCACTTGCGGTCAACGCTTGTTCCCCATACTTTGCATTTTGCCTTTCTCTCGTCCCTATGCTTTTCCTCATAGGTGCGCTTTCTTTCCCTTTCGGGCGTACTGACTTTGCGTTCCATTATACATATCCTTTGAATTTCTTCGACATAGATAATAGCATATTGTTTACGGAATAGTCAACTTTCCCACTTTCCATAAAGGTCAACTCTACGCCATATTTTTGCAAAGTATCGCAAAGTTTCAACAGATGTTCTCTGTTCCGCGTCAATTCGCTTTCTCGCAAAATAAGCACGTCATCTATATTTCCGCGATTGCAGGCTTTCAACAGTCGATCTAATTCGGGGCGACATTTTCTCATACCGCTGTAACCGTTGTCTATATATGTATCAATAACCGTACCGCCCTGCGCGCAAGCATAGCTTTTTAATAATTCCGTTTCCTTCCGCACAATTTCCTCGTCAGCTTTTGCCGCTTTACGAATATAAATCGCTACTCTTTTCATAATCTGCTCTCCTTACGCATACACAAGCTCGTTCAAGATTTCTTCTTCGATACGGCGTTTTTTCTCCGTTTCGATTTGCAAGTCTTTCAAGAAGTCGCCCGACTTTTTGAATTGCTCGGATTCGGACAGCTTCGCGTACATTACTTCGTACATCTGTTCCGCCTGCCTGTCGATACCGTGCAAGTATTCGGGAAGGTTGGCTATCGTCCAATCGATACCCTTGTCTTTTAAGCATTGCAATCTGAGCGTTCCGTACTTGCCGTACACCTGCGGTTTCTGCTCTACCATTGTGCGGTACGCTTTAATCTCCGCAACGGTCATACCCTCGTCGCTCTGCGCCTTTCTCAAAATCTCTGTCTTGTTCATAATAACCTCCTGCGGTTTTGTATTTCGTCGTATTGATACGACTGTACACTTATTATAGACTTGTTCGTTTCTTTTGTCAATAGGTTTTGCGTAAATTCTTTTGCGAATCCCAAAAGTTTTTCATCGGTATTAGTTGCGCCCGTTACCGAGCGCAACCGTGCCGATAATTTTGCTTACGTTACAAGTGCCGCTATTCCTCTTATAAGGAACGGGCAAGCAACGATAATGACCGCTATGACAACCAACCCGACGACATAGTTAATAATCATCTTTTTGGATTTTTCTTTGTCCTCGTTCTTTTGCGCGATAGCAAAGAATACGCCCATCACGATACTCCAAATTCCTGCCGAAGCTAACAGCACCCACCACATATACGGCTCATACTGTTCAAACAGATACTCAACGTAATTCGTTACTTCTTCGTATTGGTCGCCAAGCTCTTGTTTGTAGCTATGACCGCAGACCGTACAAGTATAAGTCCTCGTTGTCTTGCCGTTTGCCGAAGATGACTCCGTTATATTATAGTTATGCCCGTTAGCCGTGATTTTTGTATCAAAAGTATGACCGCAACTCTCGCAAGTGCTTCTGCGTAATCCGTCCGTTGTACAAGTGGGCGCGGTTATTACTTCGTTATTGTAGTTATGCCCTGTCGGGTACGTTCCGTCCGTTTCGTAATAACCGCTACCGCATACTTGACAAGTGAACACCGTCTTTCCATAGTCCGTACAAGTCGCAGGCTGATAAGACGCTTCATAGTTATGCCCAAGCGGATGTGTGTAATTGTCCGTATAGCTGTCGCCGCACCGCGTACAAGTGTAAACGGTATAGCCACCGTCCGTACAAGTCGGTGCAACCGTCGAAGCAACGTAATAATGTCCCGTTTCCTCTATGGAGTAATTCGTATAACTATATCCGCATTGAATACAGTCATACTGCAAATACCCTTCGGTTGTGCAAGTCGGCTTTTCTACCGATTCTACATAGTAGTGGTCTATGGTGTAAGGGTAAACCGCGCTTTTTGTTTTGGAAGATAACTTTATCGTATGTTCCCCTTCCGTTCTGATCCACGTTCCTTTGGTGTAGGCTTTACCGTCAAGCGTTGCTGTCCACGCGGATCTGTCCCAAGTGAAGTACACGCTGTTGTCCGTGTCAGACTTAACGAACTCGCCGCTTAATTCCGCGCCGAGCTGTACCCACAACTCGCTCGTCTTATTACCGTAACTTCCGTCTGTTGCGTAAAAGTAATACGTTCCGTCCTCCGCTGTGTTTGCCACCGTATAACTGCTGCCGCTCGCAACCCAATTCCCGTCGTCTAATTTACGGTACAGCGTTACGCTACCCAAATTATCTTCCGCCTTTACGGTAAAGCCTGCGTTCGTGTTCGAGCCGAAGCTCGCGCCCACGCAAGTCAAAGTTGGCGGCGTATCGTCGAAGTTTACATAATAGTACCCCGACTTATTTCCTGCATTATCTTCGGCATAGAACGTATAACGCCCGTTTGCGCTTCCTTTATTGACCGTTGTAGAATTGCCGCCCACCGAATAGAACGTGCTATTATTCGGAGCTTTCATATAGACTGCTTTCACACCGCTCGCGCTATCTGTCGCCGTTACGGTAAACGTGTTGTTTGTGTACTTGCCCGTCGTGGACGTACTCGCACCGCTGATTGTAGGCGCACTTCCGTCTATCTTGAACTCAAAATTACAGCTAATGCTTGCGCCCCAACCTGCGCGTGAATTTACTGCACCACCACCGCTTGCCGAGATTTTTACCGTATATGTATCTTCCGTCAAGCCGCTTGCTGTTGCTTTT
Organism: Clostridia bacterium; assembly: GCA_029063275.1. Lineage (GTDB taxonomy): Bacteria > Bacillota > Clostridia > Christensenellales > Borkfalkiaceae > Coproplasma. The sequence continues at coordinate 655 of JAIDOO010000211.1, read as the reverse complement.
TTTGTTCCCGATCCGACCTTTGTACCGCTTGAATTGGTAATCGTTACGCTTGTGCTGACGCTCGACGATACTTCTATCGTAACTTCCGTCGAATCTATGAATCCGCCGTTTACAAAAGAGCCTGTACCCGATGCCGAACTTCCATACATAGAAACGGAAAGCGTATAGCGCGACTTGTTCGCGCCCCAAGTAAACGACGCGCTATAAACGCCCGTCCCCGAACTCGGCGAATTTGTAACACCGCCGCCCGTTCCATAAGTATATGTAGCCGAATAATTGAACGCTACTGCGTATTTCGGCGTGGTCGCGGCACTTGCCGTTGTAGGCGTGTCGGTAAACACCGCGAGCAATACAAGCAAAGCCATAATCAAGACAAACATCGCGCCCGTCAAAATGCCTTTTGTTTTAACTCTCACTATTTTCCTCCTCTTTCTTTTCTTCGCTGAATAATTCCTTTGCACAATTTCCTGCCTGTATGCGAACGCAAGCGCGAAGCTCGGTAGAGCCTACGAAAAACGCCTGCCCCGTTACAGCCGAAATAATCATACGTTGTTCTTCTTCGTTAAAGCTGTCGCCTGCGCGATAAACGTCCAAGACGTCTTTCATATCGGGCGCGGACAATTTGAAAATGAACGTGTACTGACTGTTCTTAATG
>JAIDOO010000210.1 GCA_029063275.1 Clostridia bacterium | reverse complement strand
TTACCTTTTCGAGCGCGCAATAAATCTGCTCGTCTGTAACTTCTTTGTTCGCAAGCATAAAGTTTTCGCGTACGCTGTGGTTGAAGATATATGTATTATAGCTGACAACCGCAAGATGCGAATAATAATTTTCGCGCGACAAGCTTTCAAGCGGAACACCGCCCACGGTAACGCCGCCCGCTTTCGGACGCAATGCGCCTACAAGCATATTTACTATGGTAGACTTGCCGCAACCGCTTTCGCCGACGATAGCCGTCATACCCTTATCGGGGAATACCATGTTTATGCCATTCAAAACGTCGCGTTTGCCGTCGTATGAAAAATACAGATTTTTAATTTCTATCGTCTTGTCTTCTACGCTCTGCGTTCCCCAGACGGGGTCGGGCGTATTTAAAAGAGAGATTATCTTTTTACCTGCGCTTGCACCGTTCATCGCAACGTGGAAAGCAGACCCAAACGAGCGAAGCGGTAAAAAGAACTCTACCGCGACAAGACACAAAAACAGCGCATATATAGGACTTAAACCCCAGAATGCCGCGCCGCAGACCGCGAGCGCAATTCCCGCGCCGGCGCCGCCGTAAGCCACTAAATCCATAATCGTAGTGCTTGCAAGCTGCATTACGAGAACTTTCATAGTAATCTTTCGGAACTCTTCCGCGCTCTCGTTCATTTTGCCGTGGTATGATGAATCCGCCTTGAAAATTTTTAATTCCTTTAAGCCCTGAACGCTGTCAAGGAATTTATCGCCCATTGAAGTGTACTTGCCCCAGTATTTTGCAAATATCTTTTTTGCGTACTTCGATACGGCTATAATCGATACCGGAATAAGCGGTACGCAGGCAAGCAAAACGAGCGCAGTGCGCCAGTCGATCCATACGCAGATAACAAAAAGAATTACGGGCGCAAGCATAGCGAAAAAGAATTGCGGAAGGTAACTCGAATAGTATAAATCAAGCTGTTCGACGCCCTCCATACTTACCTGAGTCAAACCCGCCATACTCATTCCGTCGGTTGATTTTACGCCGAGCTTTACGATTTTGTTGTAAGTGCGTTCGCGCAAATCCTTTTTAACTTTTCTGCCGAGTACGTCCTTAATATCGCCCGTAAGTCTTGTCATCGTATATCGGATGACTATTCCCACGACTGCACACAAAGCGGGATACAAATAGGCAAGCGGTTCGGCTTTTGCCGTAACAAGATAAATTACCCAGCAGATACTAGCCGTAATACCTACGTTTGCAATCAATCCCAACACCTGCAAAAACACAGCTATAAATATGTATTTTTTATTTTTACCAATCAGTTTAAACAGCTCTTTATCTATCAAGATTAGCCTCACGTTTTAGTTTATTTTTATACTTAATCATTTGCACGACGTGCGATATTGCAAACACCGGGTGCGAAAGCATCATTCGCGGACCCGAATACTTCATTACCGCCTTTATCTTTTCGCGCATTTCAGGTTTATAACAATGAATTTTGCAAAACGAGCAAAACTTTTTGTTTATTTTAAACGGGCACTTTGAAAGCCTGAAAAGCGCATATTCGGTAAGCTCTTTGCATTCTTCACAAATCTCTTTACCCTTAGCCCCGTGCTTTCCGCGGCAATACTTTTTTACCATAACGGGGATAATCTTATTTTCCTTCTCCCACGCCCTTAACTGCTTTTTCTCTTTGTTCATTACTCATTATAGTTAGTCAACGCTAACATTTATCCGAAAAAATAAAGCCGCTCGTACAATCGCCGACTTATTAAAAAAATAAATGTGCGGAGCTTTACACTCCACACATAATTATAACCGTAGTTAACTTTTTTGTCAAATAAATAATAAGTTATACATCTAACATTTTTCAGAAAACTTTTTAAGCACCTCAAACATTTCGTCTGAAATAACGTGTTCGATACGGCACGCGTTTTCTTCGGCAAGCGATTCGCTTGCACCCATTTTTACAAATAACCAGGTTATTACTTCGTGTTTTACGTAAACGGATTGCGCACGTTTTTTGCCTTCTTCCGTTAAACTGATGCCTCGGCTTGCGTCAAAAGTGATATATCCCTTATTCTTCAACAACCCCATAGCGCGCGAAACGCTCGGACGGGAATAATTGAGCTCCGACGCAACGTCAACGGCGTGCACATTGGCGCTTTTCATCTTTAAAACATAAATAGTTTCAAGATACATTTCTTCCGATTCTTGTATCTTCATAATCCCACCAAAACCATTTTCGAAGCTGTTTATGTCTGGCAAAGTACAATGTAAATTAAGTTAAATTATACTTTTACATCACCTTTTTGTCCCAGAACAGCGCTGTTTTTCTTCAAAATCGGGTCAACCTCACAAGTTATAAATTCAACCGTCTGCGACGGTGCCCTTCCTATGAATTTTGACGCGTCGAGAATGTTATCCAGATTGTCGTGTACGGCGGCAAAAGTTTTGTCGGCTTTGATAAGTTCGATAAGATTATTGTCCTTACCGTTTACTTTTACGTTTTTGCCCGCCTCCATTGAAAGCACTCTGATTTTTTCGTGAATCTCCTGCCTGTTACCGCCCGCCTTTACACATTCCATCATAATATTTTCGTTAGCCATAAAAGGAAGCTCTGCGGCAATATGCTTTT
>JAIDOO010000021.1 GCA_029063275.1 Clostridia bacterium | reverse complement strand
CTATAATTTTATCGTCCATAAATACCCCCGAATTTCCAAATTTACGTTACACGTTACGGGGTGGACTGGTAATACTAAGTCCACCCGCACACGGGCGGCGTTCGCCGCCCGTGTGTTGCGGTGTCGGTTATGAGTGTATGAGCGCGGCGGGCGCAACGTATAAAAGCGTTTCGCGCTTGCGCTGGCGGCGTAGTTCCGCTTGCCGTCGGCGTTGCTCCCGTCGTAACAGCTTAAAGTCCTTTATAAGTTCCTTTGTTACAAACTTTGTATTCTTGTTGAGTATGCCGACTTTGGCTTTATAGTCCAAAATCACGTCGTCCGTAATTTCGCGGAAAAAGCGCGGCGGCAGTTGTGTGTCGCTTTCTTTCATTGCCGTGAGTATGTCTATATTCTCAAATATAACCGCTAATTTTTCCTTGTGCAGTTCCGTAAAGTCTAACTTTTCCATAGCTCCGTAACCTCGTTATTATTGTTCTTGTTTTCGTTCTGATTAAATAGTGGATAGCGTTCGCACCGCGCCAGCATAGCCGCTTTATTGTTGCCCGTAAGCGTTGCAAGCCTTGTATGGTAATTGCCCGTCATACCGTAATAAAAGTATTCTTTGCCGCTGTAACTGTCAACGCAGTTATAAATATTGCCGTAATGCGTGTATGCCGTTTTAATGCCTATTTTTGCGTTGCCGCTGTCTTTATAACGTGCGTATTCCCGAACGCCCGAAAACTCGTAGCAGTTCCATACGGTTTTAATAAGTCGCCCGTAATGGTCGTAATAATCTTGTTTGCGCTGTACCTCTATGAGCTTGTCAGAGAGTGAGCGAAAGCGTTTATCCGCGCTATCGTCTATTTGCGTATCAGCCCACATCTGAACGCCGACCTTGCGTTGCCGTTCGATATAACGCAGAAAGTAGTCCGCAACCCGTTCCGCAGTCATTGACTTGCGGCTGTCTAACTTGCTTTGAATTTCGGGCAGAAAGATTTTCGCGTATGGCAGTAAATAGTCAACCTCGTG
>JAIDOO010000209.1 GCA_029063275.1 Clostridia bacterium | reverse complement strand
CAAAAAGCTTGCCTCCCCCAAAAAGAAGAATCTCAAGCACCTGCGGCTTTTGCCCGAAAAGGCTGAAAGCATCGCCGCAAAATTCGAAAGCGGAAGTATGGTTTACGACTCGGAAATATATTCGGCGTTAAAGAGCTATAACAACCCCCAGCAGGAACAAAAATCGGAGAGTAACGATGTCAAAAAATGACAATATCGAAGCCGAGGGCAAGGTAATCGAATGCCTGCCCAACGCCAACTTCAAAGTAAAACTGTCCAACGGCCACGTTATAACGGCTTACATTTCGGGCAAGCTTCGTATGAACTATATAAGGATTATCGAAGGCGACAACGTAAAGCTTGAAATGAGCCCTTACGATTTGACTAAGGGCAGGATTACCTGGCGTAGCAAAAACTGATAAAAACGCATTTCTGCGTCGCAATACGTTGTTAAGTTTGCGTTTTGCCCGCACTCTGCATTTTTAGCAAGATAAAACAAACAGAAAACAATAAAAAATATAAAATAATTTACGCCGGGAAAGCGCAAGGCTGGATTTATTTCAACCGTTAAGCGTTTTCACGACAAAATAATTCACGGCAAAGATTTTGCGGAGCAAAAGATTTGCGTGAGAGGAGTATCTATGAAAGTCAGACCTTCAGTAAAACCCATGTGCGACAAGTGCAAAGTTATCAAAAGAAACGGCAAAGTTATGATAATTTGCTCTAAGAACAAGAGCCACAAACAGCGCCAGGGCTAAAAATAGCGCATATCAGCTTCGCAATACTTTAATAAAGCTTACGTTTTTTCGGTTGCGTACCAAGTGTACGCGCCCTGCACAATTACACGCTTTTATTGTATTGCTTGCATCAGTGCACTGTTTGCGGTCCGCTGAATTTTAAAAACAATCGCGTAAAAATTTGCGTCCCACATTCCAAATTTTCCGGACGGCGGATTTTTCACGCTTAACATACACCAAAAAAACACCAAAATTTTAACGGAGGAAATAAATCGTATGGCACGTATTGCCGGTGTAGATTTACCCAGAGAGAAGAGGATAGAAATAGGACTCACCTACATCTACGGTATCGGTTTGAAGACTTCCCAGAAAATCCTTGCCGAAACGGGCGTAGACCCCGATACGAGGGTTAAGGACCTGGACGAACAGACCGTATCGAAACTGAGAGAATATATCGACCACAACCTTAGAGTTGAGGGCGAACTCAGAAGCGAAGTTTCGCTTAACATCAAAAGACTTATGGAAATAGGATGCTATCGCGGCATCCGCCACAGAAAGGGCTTACCCGTACGCGGTCAGTCCACTAAGACCAATGCGAGAACCCGTAAGGGTCCCCGCCGCACGGTCGCGAAAAAGAAGGGAGCGAAGTAAGGAGGTAATTTATGGCATCGACTAATAAAAAGCAGACCGTTTCAAGAAAACGCAGAGAGCTTAAAAAGGTTGACAAGGGTCAGGTTCATATCCAGTCCACTTTCAACAATACGCTTGTTACGGTTACCGACCTTAACGGCAACGTAATTTCGTGGTCGTCGGCAGGCAGCCTCAACTTCAAAGGCTCACGTAAAGGCACCCCCTTTGCAGCACAGATGGCAACCGAAACCGCAGTAAAAGCAGCCAAAGAACACGGCTTGCGCTCGGTTGAAGTTTACGTAAAGGGTCCCGGCGCAGGAAGAGAATCGGCTATCAGAGCTATCGGCGCGTGCGAACTTGAAATAACACTCATTTCGGACGTTTCACCCATTCCCCACAACGGATGCAGGCCGCCCAAGCGCCGCAGAGTATAATCGGAGGTAAAAACATAATATGGCAACTTACAGAGAAGCAAAATGCCGTCTTTGCAGAAGAGAAGGCGCAAAGTTGTTTTTAAAGGGCGACAAGTGCTATAACGGCAAGTGCCCGTTTGAAAAAAGACCCATAGCACCCGGCGCGCACGGTTTGGCGGCGGCAAGGAAAAAGGTTTCCGAGTACGGCAAACAGCTCCGCGAAAAGCAGAAGGTTAAGCGTATTTACGGCGTTCAGGAAGGTCAGTTCCACGCATATTACGAAAAAGCCGACAGAATGAAGGGCATCACCGGTGAAAATATGCTGTCGCTTTTGGAACGCAGACTTGACAACGTTATTTACCGTATGGGTATCGGCGCAAGCCGCGCACAGGCAAGACAGCTTGTAAACCACGGTCATTTCCTCGTAAACGGCAGAAAGGTTAATATCCCCTCTTACGTCATTAAGGCGGGCGACGTTATCACCGTCAAGGAAAACAAAACTTCAAACAAATACTTTGAAGCGATTAAAGCCATGAAAGTAGGCGTTATGCCCAAGTGGCTTGAATTCAACCCCGAAAAGTTGGAAGGCAAAATTTTGGCGCTTCCGACGAGAGAGGATATCGACAGCCAGATTTCCGAACATATGATTGTCGAATTGTACTCCAAGTAATATAAATAAAAAGGAGGAAACATAATGATCGAAATGGATATGCCCAAAATCGAAGTAGAGGAAAACGAGGACCAGTCTTTTGCAAAGGTCGTTGTTGAACCGCTCGAAAAGGGTTTCGGTCTTACAATAGGCAACTGCCTCAGAAGAATACTGTTATCCGCTCTCCCCGGAGCCGCGGCGCAGGGAATAAGAT
>JAIDOO010000208.1 GCA_029063275.1 Clostridia bacterium | reverse complement strand
CTTTTATTATTTAAACTTATTTCTTTTTAGTTGCGGGCTTTTTAGCCGTTGATTTAGCCGCAGGTTTTTTAGCGGCGGTTTTTGTTGCCGTCTTTGCCGTTGTCTTTTTAGCCGCAGGCTTTTCGGCTTTCTTTTCCACTACGCAGTTTGCTTTAAGCGTGTTAAGACATTCCCAAAGCTCGCCGGGTATTCTGGACTTAATCGAAGTATTGTAATAATTTTCAATCTCTTCCGCCTCGGTTGCCCACTTCTCTTTGTCAACCGAAAGAATTTCTTTCAGGGCGTTGATATCAAACTTTTTGCCCTCTGAAATTTCGTAGTCCATTTCCGTAATATCGATATCTTCCGCATTGGGAACGTAACCGATAGCGGTTTCTTCCGCGTCTACGGGCGTATCACTGCAACGCTTTAAAATCCATTCCAAAACGCGCATATTGTCGCCGAAGCCGGGCCACATAAAGTTGCCGTCTTTGTCGGTGCGGAACCAGTTTACGTTGAAAATCTTGGGAGGGTTTTTAACCTTTTTGCCCATATCTATCCAGTGGGCAAAGTAGTCGCCCATATGATAGCCTGCAAAAGGCTTCATTGCCATAGGGTCGTGGCGCAGAACGCCTACCGCTCCCGCCGCCGCCGCAGTGGTTTCGGACGACATTGCCGAGCCTATAAATACGCCGTGGTTCCAGTCGCGCGACTGGTAAACGAGGGGAGTTGTCGAAGCTCTTCTGCCGCCGAAGATAATCGCCGAAAGGGGCACGCCCTTTTTGGAGTTGAACTCGGGCGAAACGCAGGGGCAGTTGACTGCGGGCGCGGTGAAACGCGAATTAGGGTGCGCCGCGCAGGTCGATTTGTCTTTTTTATCGAATTTTTCGGGGTTCCAGGGCTTGCCGGTCCAGTCGATGACGTGCTCGGGCAGTTCCTTTGAAAGTCCCTCCCACCAAACGGTCATATCGTCGGTATTGAGCGCCACATTGGTGAAAATCGTTCCGCGCTTTGTCGACTGCAATGCGTTGTAGTTGGAGTGCTCGTTGGTGCCGGGGGCTACGCCGAAGAAGCCGTTTTCGGGGTTGACCGCCCAAAGCCTTCCGTCCTCGCCCACTCTTATCCACGCAATGTCGTCGCCCACGCACTCGATTTTATAACCCTTGTCAAGGTAGTGTTTGGGGGGAATAAGCATTGCAAGGTTGGTCTTTCCGCACGCCGAGGGGAACGCCGCCGCAACGTACTTCTTTTCGCCGTCGGGATAAGTAACGCCGAGGATAAGCATATGCTCTGCCATCCAGCCCTCGTTTTTGCCGAGGTAAGAAGCAATTCTGAGTGCAAAGCACTTTTTGCCCAAAAGCACGTTTCCGCCGTAAGCGGAGTTAACCGAAATAATCGTGTTGTCCTCGGGGAAGTGCATTATGTATCTCTTTTCCGCGTCCACGTTGCATTTTGCGTGGAAGCCCTTTATAAAGTCGCCGTTTTTGCCGAGCGCGTCAAGGCAGACCTTGCCGACTCTGGTCATAATGTTCATATTCAGAACAACATAAATGCTGTCGGTAACCTCGATACCTATTTTAGCAAAGGACGAGCCTACGACGCCCATCGAATAGGGAATGACGTACATTGTCCTGCCCTTCATCGAGCCGCGGGCGATTTCGTTGGTGAGCTCGTAAGCCTGTTTGGGGTCCATCCAGTAGTTGATGGGACCTGCGTCCTCTTTATTTTTTGTGCAGATAAAAGTTCTGTCCTCCACGCGCGCAACGTCGTTTACCTTGGTGCGGTGAAGATAGCAGTCGGGCAGTTTATTTTCGTTAAGCTTGATAAGCTCGCCGCTCTTTACCGCCTCTTCTTTAAGCGCTTTAATTTGTGCGGCGCTGCCGTCAATCCAAACGATTTTGTCGGGCTGTGTCAAAGCCGCGCTTTCTTCTACAAATTCAAGAACCTTTTTGTTTTTAGTTAAAGCCATTTATAATAACTCCTTAAAGATATTCTACGTTTTTTACCTAATATATTATACAAAAATATAAGTCTAAAAGCAATTAAAATTAAGTAAAAACAGCGTGAAAATATAATGCAAAAATATATTGCATTTTACATAATTTGCGGTTTTTTTCGCGGGGCGGCTGTAATATAATAATAAATATAAAAGGAAAACCGCACATATACCTTGCAATACTCAGTTAAGCTAATAAAAACGTCTGCTTGACCTATTGCCCGTATTTTTGCGGTTTATATTTCCAGGGACTGTAGGACACGATTATGGCGGGATATACCAAAAACATAGCGGTAATACGCGAGCTTAAAAACGGGTTTTCCTCGGACGGCGGCGCGCTGACGGGACTTGTAAAAGCGGAAAAATACGGCGCGAAGCTGCGCGCGGAAGTATCACTGATAAACTTTGCCCCTTTGACCGAGGGGCGGTATGTTTCCGCCATTTCGGACGGAACGCATACGCAGATTCTAGAAAACGGCTTTTTCGAGGGGTATTCCGAGGTGGATACAAGCTCGGGCTTTGCCGCGCTAGTATGCTTTGTCAACGGCAATGTTTCGCCCATAGCTTCGGCTGTGTGCGGAAATTTTCAGTCCGCCGCGCTTGGCATTAAAGAGGTTATCGAACGCGGCGAAAAACCGTCGGATTTGACCGCGCCGACAGAAAGCGCATACGAGGACGAAGCGATTGCGGAGGAAAATTATTATGAATACGAACAAGCTTTTGCGGACGGTGGGGCTGTACGCGAAGATAAAACGCAAGAAGAAAAACGGCGCAAACCTGACGAAGATGCGGAGAATTCTGCTGACGTCAAAGGTCATCGGCGGACAGACGGGCTTGCCCGCGGAGAGTGCTTCTATCAAAGAATGAAGGGCGAAATCGACAAGCTTCTTTCGTCTTATCCTGCGGAGGATTCCCTTGAAAAAGTGGTGGAAAATTCGCGCTGGGTAAAAATAAATTACGGCGGCGAAAAATTTTACGTCTTCGGAATTATTTATCAAAAAAGCACGCCCCGGTATATATGCTACGTCGTGACGACGAAACACAACCGAAGCACTCCGGAAAGGGTTAAAGGGTTGGGTGCTTTAATACCGAA
>JAIDOO010000207.1 GCA_029063275.1 Clostridia bacterium | reverse complement strand
GCACTTGGAATTAGTACAACAAGAAAAGCGCAACCATTGGAAAGAAACACGGCGGCATATCTCATTAAACTACTTACTGGAATTGGGGGTTGATTTTGTGGATAATGCCGCCGATTCTTTTACCGCCGTAGAGTTGCGCGAGAACGACGAGCGAATACATAAAGCAATAGCCGCATTATCCGGCAAGCAGCGGGCGTTGCTGGAAAAAGTGTTTTACGAGGGAAAAACGCTTACCGCCATAGCGAAAGATAATAACGTTTCGCAACCGGCTGTTACTCAACAGCTTGCGACGATTTATAAAAAAATCAAAAAATTTTTAGAAAAAACCTTATAACTGCCCTGCTCCCGTGCTTATAAGTAGAGGCTTAAAAACTGCCTACTAAAAAACGGGAGCGTAAAAAAATGAAAGTCAAAAAAGAACTGCTACAAAACTACCTTGACAAACGCGGTATTTCGGCGGCTATGTTTGCGCGTGAATTAGGTGTGGACGAAAAAGAGGTTGAAACGCTATTACTGGGCGAGGCTGTAAACGAGGCGACGGCACGGCGTTTTATCTACTACTTGGGCGCGGACGAGGCTACAAAGCTAATAGACTGGGCGGCTATCGGCAAGCAAAACCCGCTTACGGAATAACGGCAAAAAGCCTCAAAGAAAAATCTAAAAAGGAGCTAATAATGACAATATCAAAACTTAAAACTATTGTAATGATAATTGCGCTTGTGCTGGTCGTAGCACTCACGGCGGGGCTTATAGCCCAAAGCGTAACTATCGGCAAATTGAAACAGTCGCAAGAACAGTTACAGACTACCTACGCAACGGACGAAAACGGCAATAAAATGGATAACTCCACCGTTTATAATCTGCCAAAAGCAATGAGTTTTTCGGCGGTTGCGTTAGCTGCTAACCCTACGGGAATTACTGTTAATGTTACCGCCTCTGTCGAACCCTCAACGGCAACTAATAAAGCCGTTGACTGGTCTGTTATGTGGTCTGACAGTACGAACACGGCAAACGTAACGGACTATGTAACGGTAACGCCCGCCTCAAACGGTAGCACTACGGCGACGGTAACTTGTTACAAGGCATTTACTGGGGATATTTTGGTTGTAGTAACTACCCGCGAGGGCGGCTATACAGCGGACTGCGTTGTTACGTTCGTTGGAAAGCCTACGAGCTTAACGCTGACCTCTGTAAACGCAAATAAAACGGGCGATACTTACGGCTTGGGTGTAGGAACAACTTACGACTTCAATATTAACCTTACTAACGCCATTAACGCCGTAGGCGCGGCTTACAAAGATTACAGCGTTGCGGTTGTGGCGACGGGCGATTTAACGGTAGGCACATATGAACACGACCCGCGCGGTAGCGGAACTTGGTACACTACAAAAGCCGCAAAGCTGTCTGATTATGTAAACGATATAATCACTTGCACGGTTGAGGGCGAAACTCTGCACATTACCATTAACAAATCAATAGAGGGCTATTATTCGTCTATGGTGCGTAACGGCACGGTAAGAACGTATTACGACAAAGTAAAGTCCGTTGACAGCGAGTGCTATTTTACCGTATACGTCAACTGCAAAAAGATAGGCGTAAATATGCAAGACACAATTAAGGTTGCTATTGATAACAGCGTTGTAACGGGCGTATCCGTAACGGGTTCTATTGAAATATAACGAGGGTATTTTATGACGAAAAAATCTAAAATCATTTTAGCGTTTACGCTGGTGTTTGTGCTGTTATTTGCGGCTGTATTTACCGCTTGGCTGGCGTTTGCCTCTGACAATAAAAAGTATTTAACGCCCGAAAGCGAGGCTACGGCTCTGCCCGATATTGGCGGTATGACTATTAAGGACGATAATATAAAAAGCAACGGCATTTCACTTATGAGCGCAAAAATCGCGACTGCCGAATATTCAGACTACGGCATATCCGCACAAGCTGAAAGTGCTTACACTCTGACCGCCGCCATTACGCCGAACGACGCAAATAATCAGTTGGTTGACTGGGCTTTAACTTGGAAAAACCCGTCGTCGGCGTGGGCTAACGGAAAAGCCGTAACGGACTATGTAATAATAACGACGGCAAAAGACGGCGCATTAACGGCAAATATAAGCAGTTTACAAGCCTTTGGCGAACAAATAATTGTTACTTGTACAAGCCGCGACAACCCGAACGCAAAAGCAAGTTGTACTGTGGACTACGCGCAAAAGCTGACAAGCTATAAATTGTCTTTCGGTAATGTTGATATAAATTTGGGCGGCGATACGAACGTAATCGTTGAAATTAACCCGAACGGCGACACGGTGGGCGGCGCGGCGAACGTTCAGCTCGGCAAATCTGACACTTACACGCTTGCGGAAACATTTACTTATACCGTAACGCTGTTGTCTGAATATATGGCATACGGCACGAGCAACGACGGGCAAATACGTTTGAACGGACACGCAATAACGGGTTGCCCCTATCAAGATTATGAAAAGCCTATATCGTCGCTGTACTTTGACTATACTAACGAAATATCGCACTGGTTTATTATGGGTAGGTCAAAGGATATTTTATTCAAAGATTTATCAACGGCGGAGCTTGTGCCTTACTTTGCGAATATTGAAAACTCGCATATGTATTATATTGCCCTTGACATAACGGGTAAATATAGTTCGTTTCGTTATTTGTCGCACGTTAAATGCGCGGGTTATAAAAATACCGCCTCTGTTCAGTCGCTGGCTTTGAATAATAGCTCTATTGTGCTATAAGGGGGTGCAAAATTGAAAAAGGCGGGCAAGATTATAGCATTTTTACTTATTGCAGTTGTACTTGTCGCCGCAATAGGTATAATACTGAAATTTACTAACAACGGCACAACGGAATTTAAGACTTTTTATGTAGAGGTCAACGGCAAAATACATACGGATAAAACGCAAATATCACTACCGCTCGGCGAGGAACTGCGCTTTGAAACTAAATATATTTTAGCAAGCAATAAAGCAGAAAATCACAAGGGCTATACCGTCAAAATCGTACCAAATAAAACGGATAAAACAATGTTCGATTACACGGTTGACGGAAACACATACGGGTTTACCAGTCAAGCGGACTTTACGGCGGGCTTTGATATTCAGAAAGACACAACGGGCTTTACCATAAAAAATGACGGACTGACGGTTGAAAAGGTTTTACAAAAAATGTATTTGGGGCAAACGGTTGAAATAAACAGCTCGGCTTTGGATATGTCAAACGCTTATTTTAATTTAATAGTGTCCTCTTATAACGGCGAAAGCTCGGTAACATTTGGGTTGTTATTCGATATTCACGTTTCGGGCGTAAATCTCGATAAGGGGGAAATTGTATTTTGAGCGTTGCGAAAAAAATATGCGGTCTTACGGTTTTGCTTTTACTGTGTTTTATATCGGTGCTATTCGGGCAAGGTAACTTGCCCGTAATGGCCGCAACCGACAACGGCTATTCTTCCGTGCTGGACGACCTTAAAAAGGACAGCAATTTTTCAGAAAGCTATTATCCCGCCGCTGGCGACGATTACAGCTTACAAATAATACAGCTTGCCGAAAGCGTAAACAGAGAATTATTTGTGTATGTGTATCAACCGTGCGGGAATACAAAAGACTTTCGGGCATCGTCAATTAACATTTCTGTTACCGTCAACGACGAGTTAAGCTATTACAACTATAAAATGGAATACCTTAATTCCAGCGGCGTGTTTTACAAGTACAAAGTAAAAGATTTTGCCGTATTGGACGCGCCTACGCGCTATTATGCGATAAGTTCTATTTACCGCCCATTTGACGGCGATATAGACGAGAACGCCGAACACGGCAACGAAATTACAGAAGTCAATTACAACGTAAGCAAGCAGTATTGCTTTTCTCAAATCAACGGCAAGCCGTATTGCTCCGTCGTGGATATTGAAACAATAACCATTACGGATAAGTTTGTAGGCTTTGTAAGGTATAAAGACGGTTTTAAACTCTATGTCGGAGCTTGCGACAGCCATTTTGTAGCGTTCAATACAGACAAGCCCATTGATAAACTTTTAGAGGCTGACGTTTACTACACTACACAAGCCTATACTTGGCAGTCGGGTTTAGGCATAGGCACAAAAGAGTATTTCAAGGATAAGTCCGACGAATACGCCTATCTGAAATATACGGATAAAGTCGAACATAACGGCGGCGGGCTTTTTGCTGGTACTTATACTTGGGATAGAATAGAAACGACGGAGCAATTTATAGCCGAAAACGATTTAACGCAAAATGTATATTCGGGTGCATTACTTGACGTGAACGTAGCAAACAAAATTACCGACGAGGGCAAGGCGGCTTTGCAAGGTAAAAAATGGGTATTGCGTTTTGCAGAAACAAGTTACTGGTTAAGCGCGGGGCAATACTCAACTACTGAAATGTACACGCTTGTTGGCGACGTAACAATACTGCGTTTGAAATTTGAAACGGACGGAATTACATATAATTTGGGCGTAATAGACAACAAGCAGTCGGGTAGCGACAAACCCATTAACGAAGAAGAATTGCAGATAAAACCGAACACAACGGGAATTATAATGATAATTTTAATTTTGCTTATAATTTTGTTTATTGTTTTTATCGCGTTTGTGCCGGCTGTTTTATCGCTTGTAATAAGTCTGTTTAAATTATTGTGTAAATTCTTGCTCTGGCTGATATGTGCGCCGTTCAAACTCATAGTCAAAATATTAAAGCATTAAAGAAACACGGTTAAAAATCATTACTGGATAGCCCCGCGCTGTGTCGGTGCGCAACGGTGCGGCGCGGTGTATCAAAAATATATCTTTCAAGGAGTTTAAAATGGAAAACTTAAACAAGGTAGTCAAGGAAATCAAAATCGTAGCAAAGCCCTCTAAACGCGGCGGCAAAAATCACTTTGTGCGCGTTGAACTCATTAACGGGCGTTCCGCTGACGTGTGGTGCGATAAAGAGGTCGTCGAACTCATACAGACTTGTACGGAGCTGGGCGTTGAGCCGTTCAAGAGCTTTACGCTGGAAAAGCGCACAAGCGAAAAGAACGGCACGGAGTATATCGCGGTTGTGCTTAAAATGTTTAACGACGACGAATATTTTTACTTTCTGCCCCGCGCTACAAATACCATTGTGGAATTATTACTCGCAAAAGCCGCAAAGGACGAGGCGGCAACGCTTGCGCCCGCAAAAAATGCGTAATTTATGGCTAACCCGAAAATACCGCAATGATATCAAGG
>JAIDOO010000206.1 GCA_029063275.1 Clostridia bacterium | reverse complement strand
TCTTTATAATTACCCAAAAGATAGCAAAAAGGGGAAGAAAAAAATGGCGCTGATTATCCCCTTAATTTTTATCGCGGTATTCATTTTTGCGTTAATTAAAAAAGTAAATATTTACGAATCTTTTACTGACGGAATACAAGGCGCGCTTAAATTCACCGTTTCGCTCCTGCCCTGCCTTGCGGCAATCTTTATGATGTGCGCGCTTTTCGAAGCTTCGCATCTATCTGACGGGCTTACAAAGCTTTTATCGCCCGTATTCGGCTTTTTGGGAATTCCGCCCGAGCTTACAAAGCTTGTTTTAATCAAGCCCTTTTCGGGCAGCGGGTCGCTGGCGTACTTAAACGAGATTATTTCAACCTACGGCGCGGACAGTTATATAGCGCGGTGCGCGTGCGTATGCTTCGGCTCGTCAGAAACCGTGTTTTACATATCCGCCGTGTACTTTGCGGGAATGAAAGTTAAAAAGCTTGCCGCGCCGATTGTGTGCGTGCTTTGCGCCACCCTTTTGTCAACGGTAATCGCCTGCCTAGTGTGCAGGGTGATGTAAAATGCGATTTTGTTAAAAATTCTCAAAATTTGTTTAACCGAAAAGAATTTGATTTTTTACGAAAATTTTCGTAAATTTATTTACTTTTCGTAAAATGGCAATTATAATTTTAAATGTAAACAAGCTTTACATAACCTTACTCATCATTTTCCCCCTTATCATATAGAGGCGGCGCAGACTCCGGTTTGCGTCGTTTCTGTATATATAGACCAAGTAAATAAAAGAGCGGTCAAAGACCGCTCTTTCTATTTGTTTAAACCCCGTATTTTGCTTACGC
This sequence comes from Clostridia bacterium, assembly GCA_029063275.1. Taxonomy (GTDB): domain Bacteria; phylum Bacillota; class Clostridia; order Christensenellales; family Borkfalkiaceae; genus Coproplasma. The sequence continues at coordinate 1,342 of JAIDOO010000206.1, read as the reverse complement.
ATTCTTTTAAAATTTTTAAGGTTTCTTCCACCTCTTGCTCCGTATTGTATTTGCCGAAGGTGAACCTTACCGCCGACTTTGCCTGCCTTTCGCTAAGTCCCATAGCGGTTAAAACGTGCGATGGCGTAACCGCGCCCGCCGAGCACGCCGAACCCGTGGAAACAGCAACCCCCGCCAAATCAAGCAAAAATAAAAGATTTTCGCCGTCGCATCCGCCGAAAGAGATATTTGCGTGCGAGGGCAATTTTTCGCCGCCGCCGTTCATTTTGGTATCGGGAATTTCGGCAAGTACTCTTTTTACGAAGCTATCGCGCAAAGCGGCTGTTCTTTTGCCGTTTTCCCCCGCGCCCTTTACTGCGGCTTCAAACGCCTTTGCAAGCCCCGCCGCCGCCGCTACGTTCACCGTACCGCCGCGCTGTGAGCGTTCCTGCCGTCCGCCCGAAACCAGCCTTTGGATTTTTGCGCCCTCTTTTATATACATTGCGCCGATTCCGCAAGGTCCGTAAAACTTGTGGGCGGAAACGGAAAGCGCGTCGCAAAACTTCACGGGCAGGGGCATAAGTCCCGCAGTCTGAACGCAGTCGCAAAAATAAAATATTCCGTGTCCCCTGCAAAGCCCGCCTATTTTTTCAACGGGCTGGATTACGCCCGTTTCGTTATTAGCGTGCATAACCGCACAAAATACCGTATCCGTACGGATAACCTTTTCAACCGCCTCGGGTTGGATTACTCCGTCCTTATCGGGCAGAATGAACGTCGTGTCAAAGCCCAGCTTTTGCATCTCCTTCGCGCTCTCGATAACTGAGGGGTGCTCTATCGCGGACACAATAAGATGTCCTTTGCCGTGCGCCGCGCAAACGCCCTTTACCGCCCAGTTGGCGCACTCGGTGCCGCCCGAGGTGAAGTAGACCTCTTCACTCTTACAGCCCAGAATTTTTGCAACGCCGTCCCTTGCACACAAAAGCGCGTGAGCCGACTTTCGTCCCAACGCGTGCTGTGAAGATGAATTTCCGTAATTTTCTTTTAAGTAGGGCAACATTTCCGTGAGAACTTCGCCGTCGAGCGGAGTTGTTGCCGCGTTGTCAAGATATATCATTTTCTTCAAACGAATTTAAAATTTCAGTCAGACTTTCAAGAAGATTTTTGCTTTTTTCGTACTCCCTGCCAAGCTTTGTGGCGCTGTCCTTTTCATTCAGGCGCACGTTTCTGACAGAAGATACGAACTTACGCGCGGTTATAAGAGCGAACACAAGCGCAACTACGGCAAACGCCGCAACGACGATAGTCGCTATTAAAAACGCGCCGTTTTCAGCCGCAAACATATTTGTCGCAAGCACTATAG
>JAIDOO010000205.1 GCA_029063275.1 Clostridia bacterium | reverse complement strand
GCTTTCGCTTATGCCCGTAAGCTGTATTGTATCCGGCGGCGGCGCGGTTCCTGCGCTGTCGCCGGTACGCCGGGGCGAAGGCAAGAGCGGAATAACCAAAGCGGTGTATTGCAGGAGCACGAAGCTGTATCTGCTGTTTGCGGACGGATATATGCACATTTCGGGCAACGGGCTTAATTTTACGGAATTTTTAAACGTGTCCGCGAAAAGTCCATTCGTCCTCGACGTTATGAGGGACGGAAAGGCGTATGCCGCGCTGGTTTTCGGTAAGACCGCGACAAGGCTCACTACCGACGGCTTTGACGGCGTTGCGCTGGGCGAAAATCTGATTTCGGGAGTGCTACACTGCGGCAGGCTTTTCGGCGTAACCGACGACGGGCTTCGCGTCTGTTGGTCGGAGTGCGGAGTGGAGGACTGGTCAGATGAGCTGAACGGCGGAGGAAGCGTTTATCTCGGACTCGACAGGGGCGAAACTCTCGGAATTTTGGAGTTAGGCGAAAACCTGGTTGCGGTAAGGCGTTACGGACTGACCCTTCTTGCAATGTACGGCTCGCCCGAAAATTTTTCGGTCAAGCTCACCGACACGGGCACGGACGAAATTATTCCCGAAACCGCAAAGGTGGTTGAAGGCAAGCTGTATTTTTGCACTAAAACGGGCGTGTGCGTTTTTGACGGCGAATTCGTTTCGAAGCTTTCGCACAGGTTCGAAAGCGAAATAGAGGAGTGCTATTTTGCCGAGAGCTACGCGGGAGGATATTATTTAAGTTGTAAGATTGCAAGCTTCGGAAAAGTGCTTTTGTGCATAGAACCCGACGGCAAGGAAAGCTACGTTATAGACGTGGAGGCGGACGCGACGTGCGTTTCGGACAAACTTTACGTTTACAACGAAGAGGGCGTATATTCCCTTGAAAGCGGCGGCGGATACTCACTGATTGCAACGGGCGTGGACTTCGGCACGGGCTTAAACAAGACGGTTACCGAGCTGTACGCGGACAGCGAAAACTGCGGGGTCGAAATTAATAACGGGTTGTTTTCGCGCAGGTTTTCAAACGTTAACGGCGCGGTGCGCCCCTCTCTGCGCGGCAGAAAATTCAACGTAATAATTTCGGGGAGCGAGCCCTTGAAGGGGCTGACTCTTACGGCGGAGGTGAGCGTTGGAATTTGATATAATCACGCTTACTCCCGAGGAGCTGAAGGCTTTGACCGCCGTGCAGATGAAAATGCTCAGAACGGCGCAACAGAAAAAGGACGCGCTTTACCGCACCGCAGAAAAGGAATACGCTACCTTTAAAAATATTGTTATGACCAACGGTATGCTCGAATCCACTCTGCTCGAAGCAAAGCGCGCCGAGCTCGACAGGGAATTAAGCTACCAAAGCGCACTGCTTGCGGATAATCTTATTTATAATATGAGCTTAAACGAGCCCTTCCCCGACGAGGGCGGAGGCGACGAAAGCGCGGGTTATATAGTGGATTACAGCCTGCCCTATACCGACAGGTACGTTATAGTCCGCGACTATTATCTTGCGATTGCCGACCCCGACGAGCGTCTGGCTTTATACGACGCCGACAGCGTGGCGCGCGCTTATCTCGGCGCGTACTACACAACGCTTTACAACGTGCTTGCGGTGTATTCTAAATAATTTAAAAGTTTTAAGGGGAGGCGCCCGCGCAGTTT
>JAIDOO010000204.1 GCA_029063275.1 Clostridia bacterium | reverse complement strand
ATATGAACGAGCGCGGAATACCGACCTCGACGGGCGGCAAGTGGAACAAAAACAGCTTTCACCGACTTTTCAATAATAGGCGGTATTTGGGCAAATACATTTATCACGGCGAGGAAATCGACGGCGGCATACCGCGCCTTATTGACGACGAGCTGTTTGCAGAGGCGCAAAAGATTTTAGAGAGATACGCCGCCGCGCCGTCAAGAGGCAAAGCAAAGGTTGAATATCTTTTGTCTGAAAAGCTGATTTGCGGCAAATGCGGCAATAAAATGACGGGTATAAGCTCAACGAGCAAAAGCGGCAAAATACACCATTATTACAAGTGTGTAGGCACGACAAAAGGCGTATGCGACAAACGGACAGTCCGCAAGCAGTTTATTGAGGACGAAATTATAACTGCCGTAGTAGGCGACGGAACGCCGCAAAACCCGCAAGGCGTTTTGACCGACGAGTTTATAGACCTTGTTGCCGCCGAAACCTATTTACTCATTCAAGCGGAGCAGAACGACAGCGAGATAAAACGGCTTGAAAGCGTTGTTGCGGAAAATCAAAAGGCGATAAACAACCTTATGCAAGCGTTAATGCTGGGCAAAATTGCCGATACGATTTTAGCGCAAATTGAAAAGCTGGAAAGCGAGAACAAAGAGCTGAACGCGACCATTGAAAGCGAAAAGGCTTTACAAATCAATTACAGCTATGCGGACATTCGCAAGTGGTTGTTACGTTTCAGAACGCTGGACTACTCAAAGACCAAAAACCGCAAAGACCTAATTGACACGTTCATTTATAGGGTTGTGCTTTACGACGATAAAATGAAAGTCTTATTCCACTTGAAAGGCGAGCAGAAAAACGAATTGCTTTTGAATTTGATTTTCCCCGATTACCCCGACGGCAACGCCGAAAACAGCGCAAAAGAAAAAGAGGTCGAAAATTCAACCTCTAATTCTGACATAAACGCAGGGTGTGCGTATACGTCTCGTGTGGTGGAGATGACCGGAATCGAACCGGTTTCCGACGCGGGTTTGCGGGGACATCTACAAGTTTCGCACGTCGCTCGATGTCCGATCCCGAAC
>JAIDOO010000203.1 GCA_029063275.1 Clostridia bacterium | reverse complement strand
ACCGCGCGTCGATTTTACGTACTTTGCAGATAATTTCCGCGTGCCTTACGGAAATCTCACGCGCGAGGAGCTAATAAGCCGCGTTGACGAAATTTTTGAAGAAATTGCTAAAACCAATCCCGCTGCGGCAGTGGTGGCTTGTAATACCGTAACTGCGCAATGCATAGACTTTTTACGGAATAAGTACGGCTTCCCGATATTGGGCATACAACCCGCAATAAAGCCTGCGGTTGAAAGCGGAGGGAAATGCCTTGTTCTGGCTACGCCGTCAACGGTCAAAAGCAATGCTTTTAAAAGCCTTTTGGAAAAATACGGCGGAAGTAAAACGCGGGTGGTTGCCTGTGATAAATTAGCTTATTACATAGAGCAGAATATTCTCAACCTATCAAAGGAGGGCGTTGAAAGCTTGTTGCCTAAATGCGCGGCAGATACGGTGGTTTTAGGTTGTACGCACTACGTTTTGGCTGAAAAAATCATTCAATCCTTCTACAATTGTCCTGTTTTTGACGGAATTTCAGGGACTGCCGACCACCTTAAAGAAGTTTTAGGGATTTACGACCACAGCGGTCAAAGAGCGCAAAAAATAGCCTTTTCAGGTGGCGATAGCTATAAAAATCGCAAGGTTTTTAATAGTATTTTGAGGAGTGAAGAGGTTCTCAATCCCTAAAAATCCCATATTTCGCAAAAAATATCAAAAAAAATTCAACTTTTTTGCTTTAAGTGGTTGACAGTGGTCATTTAGTGTGCTAATATGGATACACGGTTACAAAAGGGCGAAGTATATGTTTTTTCTTACAGGCGAGTACGATCACCAGATCGACGCGAAAAACAGAATAAGAATTCCCGCCAAGCTTAAAGGAAATGAAGATAAGCTTTATTTTTCCAAGGGCACTAACGGTTGTATATTCGTTTTTTACGACGCGGCGATTAAGGAAAAACTTGAAAAACTCGAAACCGACGTTAAAATCAGCGACGCCGAAAAGCAGAAGGGTTTGCGTGCTTTCACAAAATCCTTAAAGCTGGTTGAAATGGATCCGCAGGGCAGACTGGTTATTCCGCCTGAGCTTATCAGCTACGGCAAAATCAGAAAGGACGTAAAAATTTGCGGAGCCGGTTCGAGAATAGAAATCTGGTCAAAAGAAGTTTACGACGAGTACTTCTCTGACGTTGACGAAAACTTTGACGAGAACTTCGCAATTCTTGAAATATAAATGAAAAGCTTTGAACATATACCCGTCATGAAAGAGCAGTGTATAGACGGCTTGAAGATAAAAAAAGGCGGTGTATATTTTGACGGGACTGTGGGCGCCGGCGGACATTCTTACGAAATATTAAAGCGCTGAACCCCGGGCTGAAGCTTAATT
>JAIDOO010000202.1 GCA_029063275.1 Clostridia bacterium | reverse complement strand
GGTAATGAGCGTGCAGGCGATTAAGGGCGTTGAAGTGGGGCTCGGTTTTAAAGCGGCAGATTTTGCGGGCAGTCGGGTTCACGACGAAATTTATTACGACGGAAGCTTCCGCCGCAAAACCAACAACGCAGGTGGTATAGAGGGCGGCATGTCCAACGGCGAAGAGATAGTATTGCGCGCCGCAATGAAACCCATTCCGACCCTTATGCGCGGACTTAAAACGGTTGATTTTATCACCAAACAATCCGCCGTTTCCGCAAAAGAGCGTAGCGACGTTGCGGCAATCTGCGCGGCTGAAATCGTGCTTGAAAGCGCGGTGGCTTTTGCTCTTGCCGACGTCGTGTCAAAAAGGCTTGGCGGCGACAATATGCGCGAAGTTATCGAACGCTATAATTTGTTGAAGTAATATGAAAGAAATTGTTTTGAAAACAAATACGCAAAAAAGCGTTATATACTGCGGAAGCGGCGCGTTTGAAAAGTACGCGCATACAGAGGGCGATTTATTCGTCGTAACCGACAGCAACGTATATTCTCTGTACAGCGGACTTATTGAAAAGACTTTTTCGGGCGCGGCGGTAAAGGTTATCCGCGCGGGCGAAAAAAGCAAAAACAGCCGTACGCTTTTTTCTATCTTACAGGCAATGGCAAGCGCGGGGCTTAAACGCGGCGGAACGGTCGTTGCTTTCGGCGGCGGCGTTGTCGGTGATATTGCTGGGCTTGCCGCGTCGCTTTATATGCGAGGCACTCATCTGGTGCAAATTCCGACCACGCTTTTATCGCAGGTTGACAGCTCGGTAGGGGGTAAGACTGCAATCGATTTTAAAAAGGTTAAAAACCTTATCGGCACCTTTTACCAGCCCGAAAAGGTGATAGTCGACCCTATGTTTTTAAAGACCCTGCCCGACAGGGAAATCAACTGCGGACTTGGCGAAATTATCAAGTACGGCGCGCTCGATAAAGAAATTTATAAAAAACTGCAAAATGCGGACGATTTAAAAAATTTTGAATTTTTAGAGAACGTTACCGCCGATTGTATTCAGCACAAGGCGAACGTCGTTTTGATTGACGAACACGATTTGAACGGTACGAGAAAGACCTTGAATTTAGGTCATACTACCGGGCACGCGTTCGAGCTGTACTACGGCAAAAAGTCCCACGGCGAATACGTTCTTATCGGCACTTTTTACGAGTTGTATATAGCAAAAAAATTGGGGCTTTGCGAAGAGAATTACGCGCAGACGCTGATAAATATGATAACAGCGGTAATCGGCACAATTCCCGTGTATGGCGACGTGCGGAAAGCCGCGGCATACGCCGTTTACGATAAGAAAAACGACGGCGGACAAATTTCGGTTATCGCGCCTAAATGCGTAGGCGAGAGCGTTGAAATCAAGCTTTCGATACAAGATTATTTAAGCTACATTGAGGAGTGTAACGGCTTTTTAAAGGGGAAGTATGAAAACTCTTAAATTTGCCGTCATAGGTAAAGACGTATCAAAATCCGCAAGCCCACAAATTCATAATTTTATTGCTGAAAAAACGGGCAATCAAATTTCGTACGAAAGAATTTCAGTTGCCGAAAACGAATTCGGGAACAGAATAGAAAATCTTTTAAACGAGCTTGACGGCTTTAACGTAACTATTCCATATAAACTTTCCGTAATTCCTCACCTTAATTCAATCGAGGGCGACGCGCGCACTTTCGGAGCGGTGAACACCGTCTTATCTCGCGGGCGTAAGGGCTACAATACGGACGGACTTGGCTTTATGCTTATGCTTGAAGTCGAGGGGGTCGACGTCAAAGGCAAGTCCGTTCTCGTCTTGGGAGCGGGAGGCGCGGGCAGAAGCGCGGCAAAAAAACTTTCCGACGGCGGTGCGCGCGTTTTTATTTACAATAGAAGTTATGATAAGGCACAAGCGGTTGCAAACGAATTTGAGGGCGTTACCGCGCTGGAAAAACTTCAAGACAAACCGTACTATGCGGTTATCAATGCAACGGGCGTCGGAATGCACGCCACGGAGGGCGTTTCGCCTGTCGGAAGCGGGCTGTTGGAATTGTGCGGGGTCGCGGTGGATCTGATTTATGTTCCGCCCGTCAGCAGATTTCTTGAAATCGCAAAAAGCCTAGGCAAAAAGACGGTGAACGGCGAGCAAATGCTGTTTTATCAGGCGTACTATTCGCAGTGCTTATACTTCGGTAAAAGCGCAGATGCAAATCAGGCAAAATTACTTTATGCGCAGTATAAGGAGGAGATATGAAATTTCTGTTTTTGAACGGCGTCAATCTGAATATGACGGGCGTCAGGGAAAAGGGTATTTACGGCAAGCAGACCCTTGAAGAGATAAATTCCGAAATCGCCGCACATTTCAAGGAAGATAAATGCGAATTTTTCCAAACCAATATCGAGGGTGAAATCTGTACTAAAATACAGTGCGCTCAAAAGGAAGGCTTTGACGGCGTAATTTTAAATGCGGGCGCGTTTACTCATTACAGCATAGCGATACGCGACGCGATTTCGTCTGTCGAAGTGCCCGTTATAGAGGTGCATATTTCAAACGTGCACGCAAGGGAAGAGTTCAGACGTACCTCCGTTATTTCGCCCGTTTGTAAGGGCGTAATCTGCGGCTTCGGCAAAAACAGCTATATACTTGCGGCGGAAAGCTTCAAGCTATGAATATAGTGCTTGCGGGAATGCCGGGAAGCGGCAAAACCACCGTTGCAAAACTGCTTGAAAGCGGCGGAAAAACCGTGTACGATACCGACGTTGAAATCGTTGCAAAGCACGGCAATATTTCAGAAATTTTTGAAAGGTTCGGCGAAAGCTATTTCAGACGGCTTGAAACGGAAGCGGTAAAAAAGTTGTGCGCGCTTGACGGTATAGTAATCGCAACGGGCGGCGGCTGTCTTTTAAAAAAAGAAAACGTAAAACTTTTAAAAAACGGCGGAAAAATTGTCTATCTCCGCGCCCGCACCGAAACGCTTATCAACCGCTTAAAGGGCGATATTTCGAGGCCGTTACTTTCAGGAGACTTGGAAGAGCGTATAAACAAGCTATATAAAGACAGGGCGCATATTTACGAGAGCGCTGCAGACGTAATTATAGACACCGACGGGTTGACGCCCGAACAAACTGTACAAAGGATAACGCAATTAATTTTATGAAAACGGCATTAATCACAGGCGGGACAAAGGGAATAGGCAAGGCAATAGCCCTTGCATTTATGCAACAGGGCTATGAAGTAGTTATAAACTACGACAGCGACGAAGAAAGCGCGCTTGCCACACAGGAAGAATTCAATATATTAGGCTATTGTCCGATACTTCTCCGTGCGGACGTTTCGGACGAGATGCAGGTTCGGGCAATGTTCAGGGAGTTCTTCGGGATTTACGACAGGCTCGACGTGCTTGTCAATAACGCGGGGGTGTCTTTAATTCGCGTAATTCAGGATACGACTTCCGCGGATTGGGACAGAATTTTCGGTGTGAACGTAAAGGGCGTTTATCACTGTTGCCGCCTTGTAGCGGACAAAATGATAGGTTGCGGCGGTGGCTGTATTATAAACGTCGGTTCAATCTGGGGCGAAGTAGGCGCAAGTTGCGAGGCGGCGTATTCCGCATCTAAAGGCGCGGTAATCGCCTTTACCAAGGCTTTGGCAAAGGAACTTGCACCCTCTAAGGTGCGTGTAAACTGCGTATCGCCCGGCGTTATCGATACGGGTATGAATTCCCACCTTACCGGTGATGAAATGGAACAGCTTATTGACGGTATACCCCTCGGCAGAATAGGCTATCCCGAAGACGTTGCAAATGCGTGTGTTTATCTTGCGGACGCGGACTACGTTACCGGCGAAGTGCTTGCCGTGGGCGGCGGTTTTGCAAAATAAAAAAGTAAATTTTTGTTAAAAAAAAGGAAATTACAAATTTTTTTCGTAATATATAGACGTAATGGAATTTAAGTCGTTAAAAGAAAAAACCTATGCAATGGAGCAGGCTTTTTTCTCGCCTTACGCCGCGTATTCCAAGGATACGCGCGGCAGAGACAGGAAGGAGCCGCCTTGTGCAATGCGCACGGAATATCAGCGCGACAGGGACAGGCTTATTTATTGCAAATCGTTCAGACGGCTTAAAAACAAAACGCAGGTGTTTTTTTCACCCGAGGGCGACCATTACGTAACGCGTCTTACGCACACTCTGGACGTAGCGCAGATTGCAAGGAGTATCGCGCGCGCCTTGTCGTTGAACGAGGACTTAGCCGAAGCTATAGCGCTTGGACACGATTTGGGGCATACTCCGTTCGGACACAGCGGTGAAAGAATTCTGAATAAGCTTGCGCCGAACGGATTTCAGCACAATGTGCAGTCGCTGAGAGTAGTGGAAGTGCTTGAAAAGGACGGAAAGGGTTTAAATCTTACGTTCGAAGTGCGCGACGGGATTTTGAACCATAAGGCGGGCGGAAACCCCGCAACGCTCGAAGGCAGGTGTGTTTCGCTTGCGGACAGAATAGCATACATAAACCACGACCTTGACGACGCAGTTCGCGCGGGAATTTTAAAATACAAGGATATCCCCAAGGAAATTTCCGGCGTTTTGGGCGTCGGTTCGCGCGACAGAATAAACACGGCGATAACTTCCATTTACAACCGTTCAAAAGGCAAAAACATAGTTGAAATGGATCCAGAGGTTGAGCTTGCAAGTGAAAAACTGCGCGGTTTTATGTTTGAAAGGGTCTATTTCACAGACTCCGCGCGTGGCGAAGAAGAGAAAGCGGAAAGAATGTTATCCGCAATGTATTCGCACTTCGTGGAAAACGTTTCAGCCCTGCCCAAAACCTATATTGCGCTTTTGGACAAGTATGCAAAGGAGCAGGTTGTCTGTGATTATCTCTCGTCAATGACAGACAGATATGCTCTGTATATGTTTAATAATATTTTCGTTCCTAAGGGCTGGTCTTTTATAAACGAAACCAAGTAAAAAATGGCAACTGCTTTACAGGAGTTTTTAATAACTCTTAAAGAAAAAGTTAATATAGTAGACGTCGCAGGCGGCTATTTGAATTTGGAGCGGCGCGGTAACGCATATTGGGCGTGCTGCCCCTTTCATCATGAAAAAACGCCGTCATTTATCATAAACGGCTCTGACCAGTATTACCACTGCTTCGGATGCGGCGAATCGGGCGACGTAATAAAATTCGTCCGCGAGCTTGAAAATATAGATTTTATGGACGCGGTGAAGCTACTTGCCGACAAAGCGGGGCTTCAATTGCCGCAAACGGGCTTTGACAATCAAAAGACTGTCGAACTGAAAAGAAAGCGCGATACGATTTTAAAGATAATGAACGACTGCGCGCACTTTTATCTGGACAACCTCAATTCGGGCAACGCCGAAGCGCACATAGATTATATTTTAAAGCGCAGGATTCCCTCCAACATAGTCAGAACGTTCGGACTCGGCGCAAGCTTAAATTATACTGATTTACCTAAGTTTCTTCTTTCAAAAGGATATTCCAAGCAGGATATAATAGACAGCGGCGCGGTAAACGAGGTGGACGGAAGATTGGTTGACGCGCAAGGCGGCAGACTGATTTATCCCGTAATAAACGCCATGGACGAAGTGGTGGCGTTCGGCGGCAGAGTGCTTAAAAAGACCGAGTTTGCAAAATACAAAAACACGAAAGAAACGCTCATATTCAACAAGAGCAAAACTCTTTATAACATAAACCTTTTAAAAAGGCTCAGAAAGACCCAAACTATAAAAGAAGTGATTATGGTTGAAGGGTATATGGACACCATATCGCTGTATCAGGCTGGTTTTAAAAACGTAGTCGCAAGTATGGGAACCTCGCTCACGCAGGAGCAGGCAAGATTGGTCAAGCGTTATGCCGATACCGTGCTTATAAGCTATGACGGCGACGGCGCGGGGCAAAAAGCCAATATGCGCGGGCTTGAAATTTTAAAGAGCGAGGGATTGAACGTAAAAGTCGTTCCCCTGCCCGATGGTCTCGACCCCGACGACGTTATCAAACAGCACGGCGCCGAGGGCTATCAGAAATGCCTCGATTCCGCTATGCCGCTTATCGACTATAAACTGAAAACTGTCGGACGCGGGTTTGACGTAACAAAGACAGAGGACAAGCGCAGATACGTTTCCGAAGCGATAAAAGTAATCAAGACGGCTGACAGCGCGGCGGAGCAGGAAGAGCTTTTAAAACAGCTTCGCGACAGCACGGGAATAACCTACGAATCCTTAAAAAGAGATTTAAGCGCCCTTCCCGAACAGAGCAAGCCGGAACCGGTAAAAGAAACGGTGCGGAAGGATTTGTCCTCCGTAACGGTCAAAGCCTCGCGCTTTGTAATCGCCGCTTATCTTTTCGGCGCGAAGTATGCGCAGGACAAGGATATCTCGGATATACCGTTCGATAACGACGTTCATCTGATAATCGCTAAATATCTCGGTTCTAAAAAGCTTCTGGACGAAAAAGTGCAGACTTCGGAGCTGTTCGAGTTTTTCGAGGAAAAAACGCCCGAGTATGACGAGCTTTGCAAAATACTCGATTTGAACGACGGAAATACTTTAACCAACGAAACTTCTGAAAAGTATTTTTACGACTGTATTTTAAAACTCAGGCTCAATTTTATGGACGGACAGATAGCCGCGCTTAAAGCTTTGTGCGAAAGTGAAAGCGATAACAATAAAAGAAAGGAAAACACTCTGCGTTTGCAGGAACTTATAAAACAAAAGGAAAAATTAAAAAGCGGAGAAAAGCAATGAGTTTATCCGAACAAAAACTTAACGAAATATTAAAGCAGATTATCGATACTTACGGCTTAAAGGGCAGTATAACAACCAACAGCCTCTGCGATATAATGGAAAAGTACGAAACCACTCCCAACCAGATGGATTTCGTGTACAAATCCATTGCCGAAGCGGGTATCCAGATTATCGACGAAGCCGAGCGCGACAGAGAATTGTATGAGCAGGCTCTTTCCGACATAGGTCTTGATGACCCCGTAAAAATGTATCTTAAAGATATCGGAAGGGTACCTTTGCTTTCCGCCGACGACGAAATCGAGCTTGCGCGCAGAATGCAGGAGGGCGATGCGGAAGCTAAGAAAAAACTTTCCGAAGCCAATTTAAGACTGGTCGTATCTATCGCAAAAAGATACGTCGGACGCGGAATGCTTTTTCTCGATTTAATTCAGGAAGGCAATCTCGGTCTTATGAAAGCGGTCGAAAAATTCGACTATCAGAAGGGCTTTAAATTTTCGACCTACGCAACGTGGTGGATAAGACAGGCCATCACCCGCGCAATTGCGGACCAGGCAAGGACGATAAGAATACCCGTCCATATGGTTGAAACCATAAACAAGCTTACCCGCGTTTCGCGTCTTTTATTGCAGAAATTCGGCAGAGAGCCGACCCCTGCGGAGGTCGCTGAGGAAATGCATATAACCGAAGAGCGTGTGCGCGAAATCCAGAAGATTGCGCAGGACCCCGTATCTTTGGAAACTCCTATCGGCGAAGAGGACGACAGCCACCTCGGCGACTTTATCGAGGACGAGTCTACCGAAACACCGTCCGACAGCGTTTCAACAACGATGCTTAAAGAAACTTTGCTTTCGGTTTTAAACAGCCTTACCCCGCGCGAGGAAAAGGTTTTGCGTTTAAGATACGGCGTTGACGACGGCAGACCCAGAACGCTTGAAGAGGTCGGCAAAGAATTCAACGTTACCCGTGAGCGTATCCGTCAGATAGAGGCTAAGGCGCTGAGAAAGCTTCGTCATCCCTCACGCTCGAAGCACTTAAAAGATTTTCTCGATACCTGATGGACAGGATAACACGGCTTTGTTCCTATCTCGATAAATGCAACGTCTTTGCGGACGTAGCATGCGACCACGGTTATTGCACAAAATTTATGCTTGACAGCGGTCTTTGCAAAAAGGCAATTGTATCGGATATAAGCGAAAAAAGCCTTTCTAAGGCGCGTATTTTGCTGGCGGACTATATCGGAAAGGGCGCGTGCAGTGCGGTCTGTTGCGACGGTTTGGAAAAAGTCAAAGGCGCGGACTGCGTTCTGATTGCGGGTATCGGAGGCGAAGAGATTATAAAAATTTTGCGAAACGGCGAAATTCCGCAAAACTTTATTTTTCAGCCTATGAAAAACGCAAAGGATTTACGCATATTTCTTTTGGAGCGCGGAAGTGTTTTAACTTGCGACGACGTGTTTTTCGACGGCAAAAATTATTACAATATTATAAA
>JAIDOO010000201.1 GCA_029063275.1 Clostridia bacterium | reverse complement strand
AACTAAATAAACCAGTCAAATATCATTAAGGAGGTCTTATAAGAAAATGCAAACAAAAACAGGAGGTAAATTTTATGAAAAAGAAGAAAGGTAATCTTTCCGAACTTATGCAATATGCAGGAAAGGCAAAGTTGCTTACTTATTCGTCTTGGGTGTTGTCGGTTATCAGTGCGGCGCTTGCGCTCGTGCCGTTCGTCTACATTTTCTTCATAATCAAAGAAGTGATAGAAGTAGCGCCCGATTTTTCGCAAGCAACGAATATTGTTTTTAACGGTTGGATGGCGGTCGTTTTTGCGCTTGCATCCATTTTGGTTTATGTCGGTGCGCTTATGTGTTCGCATTTATCGGCGTTCAGAATCGCAGGGAATATGCGGAAAAAGACGATGAAGCACATATCGGAACTACCGCTTGGATTTATCGGTGAAGCGGGTAGCGGAAAGGTGCGCCGTATCGTAAACGACAGTAGCGCGGCAACCGAAACGTATCTTGCACACCAACTGCCCGATATGGCAGGTGCGATTGCGACGCCGCTCGGAATGATAGTAATGTTGTTCTTATTCGATTGGCGTTTCGGTCTAATATGCTTATTGCCCGTCATATTGGGTTTTGCTTGTATGTGGAAAATGGCAGGTCCGAAAATGGCGCAGGATATGAAAGACTACAACAACGCGCTCGAAGATATGAATAATCAAGCGGTGGAATATGTGCGCGGCGTTCCCGTAGTCAAGACGTTTGGTCAAACGGTGCGCTCATTTAAGAAGTTTCAAGGCTCAATAGACAACTACTACAACTATTGCGTGGCGTATTGTAAAAAATGCCGCCCGTCAATGATATTGTTTACGATGTTCATAAACAGCGCATTTGCGTTTTTAATCTCGCTTGCGCTTATACTTGCAGGCGGCGAAGCGATTGCGCTGAATACGCTGATGAACTTTATATTCTACGTCATATTCACGCCTATTCTCACGACTTCGCTTATGAAAGTTTTGTATATGAGCGAGAACGGTATGGTAGTAGCCGACGCGCTTGCTCGTGTTCATTCCATACTTGACTTGAAGCCGTTGACCGAAGCGCAGAATAGTCAAA
>JAIDOO010000200.1 GCA_029063275.1 Clostridia bacterium | reverse complement strand
GTATAAAGTAAACAATAATATTTCAGGACTGTAAAATGAGAATTAATAAATATCTTGCCTCTTCTGGAGTGGCGTCAAGAAGAGAGTGCGACAGACTAATTCAAGAAGGCAAGGTTACGGTAAACGGTAAAACCGCTACTTTGGGACTTGACGTTGCCGAAGACGACGAAATAAAATTAAACGGCAACATAGTTACCGTTAAAAAGAATGAATATTATATTTTAAATAAACCTAAGGGCTATATTTGCAGTGTTACCGATGATAAAGGCAGAAAAACAGTATTAGATTTAATGCCGGAAAACGTCGGTAGAATTTATCCTGTCGGAAGGCTGGATTACGATAGCGAGGGTTTATTGATTTTGACAACTGACGGAAATCTTGCCCAACATCTCACGCATCCCTCAAACGAGGTTCCTAAAACCTATTTGGTTAAGGTGGAGGGCACGTTGACTGAAACCGCCTTAAATCCTATAAGAAGCGGAATTGAAATCGATGGCTATGTAACAAAGAAATGTAAAACGCATATTGTGGAAACGAATAAAGAGTACACAAAGGTGCACATAACTTTGACGGAAGGCAAAAACAGAGAAATACGAAAAATGTTTTCTGCAATCGGTAAGGAAGTAATGCTTTTAAAGCGCATAAAAATCGGTGAAATCAATTTGCGCGGACTTGACAGAGGCTCGTACAGAAAACTGAGCAAGCAGGAAGTAGAATACTTGAAATCGATATAAAAAAAGGAGCGGTTATCCCGCTCTTTTTTTATATAGTTCTTATTAGCCCAACAACTTTTCCGATAATCTGCACGTCGTCAAACACAAAGTCTTCCATATCGTCGTTTTCCGGATGCAGGATAACTTTTCCGTTGCGTCTGAAAAGTCGTTTAACCGTGGCGCTGTCGTCCACAAGCGCAACGACTATATCACCGTCGTCAGCCGATTCCTGTTTTTTAACGATTATTTTGTCGCCGTTAAACATTCCGATTTTTATCATGGAATCACCGCTCACGTTCAGCATAAACAAATCTTCCCCCGAGAAGTAATTGCCTGGAATAGAATAATACCCGTCGTAATTTTCAGTCGCAAATATGGGCTGACCCGCCGCAACCGTTCCGATAAGAGGAACAGTGGTCGACGCCGCCTGTTGTTTTAAAACAACGGCACGATTTTTTACGCCCGCTTTTTTGATAAGTCCGCGATTACACAGCTCGTTTATGTAATCGAACGCGGTAGCGGTGGACTTCAAACCGCACGCTTTACAAATTTCGCGAACGGAAGGGGAGTAGTTGTTTTCAAGAATGAATTTTTCAATATAATTGTAAACT
>JAIDOO010000020.1 GCA_029063275.1 Clostridia bacterium | reverse complement strand
GCCTTTTTCAAGAAATTCGTCTTTGGCGCATTCCAATATTTTGTCTACTGCAAGCTCGTTTTTCTTGCGCACAGCCTGCCTCCTTTATTTAATAACAAAGTTATTATAACATCGTTATTTTATTCTGTCAAGAGTTTGTTTATACTTTTTTTTCGGAGTGATTTCCGTTTTGTCCGTCAGCATTTTACCGCGCAGTCGTAATCCGCGTCCGAAACGGGCTCGCACCACTCCGTCTTGCCGTGTTCTGCAGGCACTTCGACTGCAAGGTGTGAAAACCATTTTTCTTTGCCCGCGCCGTGCCAGTGCTTTACGCCGACGGGAATATTTACAACGTCGCCCTCTTTCATTTTTACTGCGGGCTTGCCCCATTCCTGATAATAGCCCTCGCCGCCAACGCAAATAAGAATTTGTCCGCCGCCTTTACTTGCATTGTGAACGTGCCAGTTATTGCGGCACCCGGGCTCGAAGGTTACGTTTGCGATAAAAACCTGTTCTTTACTTACAGGCGCGAGATAGCTCTGCCCTTTAAAATATTTTGCGTAAGCGTCGTTAGGCGCGCCTACAGGGAAGAAAATCGTATTTTGATAAACGCCCTTTGCCGAAAGTTCGGGAGTTTTTTCATTCCAGACTTCCTTTGCAAGATTGAACACCGCCCAACCTTTGGGCCACCCTGCGTAAAATGCCGTGTGGGTGATTGCCGCAACGATTTCTTTCTTAGTTACCCCGTTGTTCTTTGCGTTTAAAAGATGATGTTTGAGCGAGCTGTCGCAAATTCCCTGCGACATAAGCGAAACAACGGTAATTATACACCTGGTCTTTATATCTATATCCGTGTTGTTCCAATTTTCGCCGAAAAGAACGTCGTCGTTATAGTGCGCAAATTCGGGTGCAAATTCTCCGAGCGCATCTCTTCCCGCCGTCTGTACTATTTTTTTATCCATAAATCTCTCCTTTGATTTTTAATAATCCGCCTAAACTTTGCGGTTAAGTACAACCAACGTCTCAACGTGGTTGAAGACTACGAAAGGTATATAAATTGCCTAAAAAGGATTTGTGTAACTACATTGTTAAATGGTAAAAAAGTGGTAAAAAAATCAAAAACACTTGAAAAAATGTATATAAATGTTATAATTATTTTATAAGTATTAAAATAATAGGAGAACCTTATGATTACTTTTTACGGACCTGATGGTGAACAATTAGAAAATCCAAGCGATGAGTTTATAAAAGAATTTACAAACAAAGAAGCGGACTATTGGCAACAAGGAAGCGGTGATTCTTCATTTGAAGCAGATAATTGTGATGAAGCTCTTCTAATTTTTTATGAAGAGCCTTATGGATTTTTAATTTTGCGTCATCCGGATTATTTAGTGCCTTATGATGAGAATAAAGATAACGAAAGCATTGAACATGACGTTGGTGGTGAACCTATGGTTGTGCCAACTTGTAGCTTTGTAAGCCGTGAGGATGCTTATGAAATAATTATAGAGTATGTCAAAAAACAAAAGTTTGCAAAAAAATATAATTGGACTGATTTATACGATATAGATTTTGAAGGCAAAGAATATTAATTTCATAGTCTTTTGCTGAAGATAACACTATAATTTGTCTTATCTTTTCCGGACATAAAATTAAGCGCTTACTCTCCGTTTTGGATTGTAAGTGTTTATTTTTCAGGTTTAGTCCCCTATTTTGCCCCGAAAAGCCGTTATTTAGGCTGTTTTCGTTTAAGACAAATTAGAGTTTCGATA
This sequence comes from Clostridia bacterium, assembly GCA_029063275.1. Lineage (GTDB taxonomy): Bacteria > Bacillota > Clostridia > Christensenellales > Borkfalkiaceae > Coproplasma. The sequence goes on along the minus strand of JAIDOO010000020.1, from coordinate 161 downwards.
TGCTTTGTCTGGGGAAACATATCGTAGGGGGTTATACTCACAATTTCGTAAGCGCCGTTTTTTCCGCCGCTCTTTACTATCCCGCCGCACGTTTCAGGCAGACTTCCCGTGTAATGCCGTAAATCACGTGCGAGCGTCGCGGGTTTGCAGGAAATCAGTAT
>JAIDOO010000002.1 GCA_029063275.1 Clostridia bacterium | reverse complement strand
TTGCGTTGCCGCTGTCTTTGTAACGGGCGTATTGTCGAACGCCCTCAAACTCGTAGCAGTTCCAAACTGTCTTTACCAGCCGCCCGTAAAAGTCGTAATAATCTTTTTTGTTTTGCACCTCTATGAGCTTATCTGAAAGAGAACGAAAGCGTTTGTCCGCGCTGTCGTCTATTTGTGTGTCAGCCCACATCTGAACGCCGACCTTGCGTTGTCGTTCAATATAACGCAGAAAGTAGTCCGCAACCCGTTCGGCGGTCATAGACTTGCGGCTGTCTAACTTGCTTTGAATTTCGGGCAGAAAGATTTTCGCGTATGGCAGTAAATAGTCAACCTCGTGAACGCCGTCATACAGCCCGATTTTTTCAAATTGCAATTCCATAGATACGCGCGGCTTATACCCAAGCCCCCGCGCTATAAAGGTATCGTCTACGACATAAACAAGGTGTTGAACGTGCGGCGCAAGTGAAAGATTATTCCAGCCGCCAGCCCGCAGCCGTTCTATTTCCTTTTTGCAAATAGATATGTCGCGGATCGAGCGCGGCGGTATCATATATTCGGTTGCAAAATGCGCTAATAAGGTTGTTTTACCAACGCCGCGCTCCCCAACGACATAAGTCAAATAATACGTTTTGTTTTCCATAAGCACCCCCGCAAAAAGAAACAAGGGAACGGACAAACGCCCGCTCCCTCGTAAGATTTAATTATTTGTTGCCCGTTTGGTTTTTCCTTGTGTTTCGGGGCTTTTCGGCGGGCGGCGGCGTGGGCGGTGTTGCCGCCTCGTCATTTTTCAAATTGTTGTGAATAAAATTTGAATTGCGCCTACCGATATTCGACATATGCGCGTATGCGTTTTGCTGTCCTTTACGGTATGACTTTCTTTGTTCGGGCGTAAACTGCTTTGCAAATTCGCGCTTTTGTTCGGTGGTATAAGGTGTAAATGTGCTGTTTGGCTGTTGCTGTTCGTTCATAGGTTTTTGCTCCTTTTTAGTGGTCTTTCCGGCGGCTATATAGTCAGAACGCGACACCATAATG
>JAIDOO010000199.1 GCA_029063275.1 Clostridia bacterium | reverse complement strand
TTATTATATAATACTGAATGTGGCTGTAATCAGGCGATGTCATATAAATTTATTAAGGCGGCAGCAATATATGCGCAATAACAGCGTGGCGGTATTGGATATACGCTCGTCGGAAATTACCGCGGTTGTCGGTGAAAGGGGCGTAAACAACACTTTCATTATCAAAAGCAAATTTTCCTGCGATTACGACGGATATGCCGAGGGCGAGCTTTTGGACGTTGATAACTTTTCGGAAGCTGTTACCGACGTTTTGAAAAGCACTGTTACTTCTCTTAAAGGCGTGCGCTCTGTATACGTGGGAGTACCAGGCGAATTCATTCGTCTTGTCAATACGGATAAAGTAGTAAGCTTTCCCGCGGTAAAAAAGATTACTGCGCGCGATTGCGAATGTCTTGCCGAAATGTCCGCGCCTTACGAATCTGACGAGTACAGGACAATACGTCATAGCTGTCTTTATTACGTTCTGTCGGACAAGCGTAAAGTGATTGACCCCGTCGGAGAATTAAGCGACAGCTTACAGGGCAAATTCAGCTTTTACCAGTGCAGGAACGATTTTATCGACATACTTTTGGATGTGTTTAAAAAATTCGGTAATATCGCACATATAAATTTAATCCCTACAATCCACGCCGAAGGCACTTATCTTATTGAACCCGAAAAGCGCGACGAATACGCGGTGTTGGTTGACTTAGGGTACATATCTTCGACTTACAGCGTGGTCTGCGGAAACGGACTTGCTTTCAGTGAATCGTTTTCGGTCGGAATAGGGCATATCGCCGTCTATTTATCTAACGAGCTCGATATTCCTTTTGAGGTTGCAACTGCGTTTCTGACTATGGTAAACCTCAACGCAAAGGAAAAGCTTCACAGCTACGAGGATTACGTTTACGAGGGCAAAGTGTACAGCTTTCCTACCGTGATGCTTCGCGATAAAATACGCGAAGGGCTTGACGGTATATGTGAAACGCTTGAAGAGTGCCGTTACAGCTTTAAAGAAAAAAATCTCGAAACCAGACCCTTGAATATAACGGGCGAGGGAGTAAAAGTAATCCGGGGTACCGCAGAACATCTTTCGAACAGACTTGTAAAAAACGTCGAAATTGTTTCGCCTAGGGTTCCCTATTACGATAAACCGCATTTCAGTTCGCTTTTAAGTCTTTTGGATACGGCGATTAAAGATAAAAAATCAACTTACAGCAAATTATACAATTAACGGAGGGTACATATGTTTAACGATTTAGCCGGCAATTTCAGGAACGGCAATCTTTCCGGCAATGCCAGAATTAAGGTTATAGGTGTAGGCGGTGCGGGAAACAACGCCGTCAACAGAATGCTCGAAGCGGGAATAAATTGCGCGGATTATTACGTTGTTAATACCGACAGCCAGATTCTTGCGCTTTCGCCTTGCACAAATAAAATTCAGATTGGTTCTACGCTTACGAAGGGACTTGGCGCGGGTGCCGATCCCGATATAGGCAGAGCTGCCGCAGAAGAGAGCAAGGAGGCATTGACCGAGGCTATTAAAGACACCGACCTTCTGTTTATTACTGCGGGTATGGGCGGCGGTACCGGTACCGGTGCGGCTCCCGTAATTGCAAAAATTGCCCGTGATATGAAGATACTTACCGTTGCGGTCGTTACCGAGCCTTTCGGCTTCGAAGGTAAAAAACGTATGGAAAACACCGCAAAGGGTCTTGAAAATTTAAAGAAGTACGTAGATACTCTGATTATTATTCCCAACGACAAAATCAAGACTATCGTTTCCGAAAAAACTCCTATGAAGGAGGCTTTGCGCGTTGCGGACGAAATTCTTAAACAGGGTATAAAAGGTATTGCCGAGCTTATTGTAAATCCTTCGCTTATCAACCTTGACTTTGCGGATGTAAAAACCATTCTCAAGGATAAGGGTATCGCTCATTTGGGCGTAGGCGTAGCCAAGGGTGAAAACAGAATTATCGAAGCCGTAAGGGTTGCGGTAAACTGTCCTTTGCTTGAAACCACTATTGAAGGAGCGCGCGGCGTAATTCTGAACGTTGTCGGCGGCGAAGACCTTACCTATATGGAGGTTGAAGACGCGGCTGAGCTTGTCAAGAGCGTAGTTGACGCTTCTGCAAACATAATATTCGGCGCGAGAATAGACCCCAATGTGCAGGACGAGGTTGAAATTACCGTCATTGCAACTGGTTTTCCCGGTTTTGATTACAAGGGTATGGAGGATAATACCCAGAGAGGTTATCAGAGCGGAAGAATTTATGACCAGCCCCACTACAAGGACGATCTTTCTTCGGCAAGCAGAATGTCTGTAAGCGAGCCTTACTACCGCCAACAGCCCGTTCAGCCTGTTCAACCCCAGTATCAGCAACCCGTTCAGCCGTTAATCCGTCCCGTTCAGCGTGAAGACGAGGTAATAGAGCGTCCCAACGACAAAAACGTTCCTAAATTTGCGCAGATGATGCGAAATCTCAACAAAAGGCGCAACAACGACTGAAAATAAATAAAAAATTCTAAAAGCACACCGCACGGTGTGCTTTTTTTTGCGGAAATTTTGGTATTTAAGTCGTTTTTCGTGCTATTTTTGCGAAATTTTTAATAATATGTATTATGCGCGTTAAATTTTTGGATACATACGACAGTTTTTACTTTATAGGCATAGGCGGGGTAAGTATGAGCGGGCTTGCGAAATATTTGCTTTTGCTTGGAAAAAAAGTTAGCGGCTACGACGCCGTCGCTAACGAATATACCGAAGAGCTTAAAAGTTGCGGCGCCGAAATATTTATAGGAGAACCTGCCGAGAGTGTTTCGGGCTACGATTTAATTGTTTACACGGACGCTATAAAGGACAATGACGTGCGCCTTTCGGAAGCGCGTAAGCTGTCAAAAAACGTTTTATCGCGCGGACAGTTATTATATGAAATAAGCCGTGATTTTAAAAAGGTAATAGCTGTTTCTGGTTGCCACGGAAAAACCACGTGCTGTGCTATGCTGGCGCATATATTTTCCGCCGCAGGCAAAAAGTTTGCCGCGCATATCGGCGGTAAGGACTTAACGTTTACAAATTTTTATTATTGCGGCAACGACTTTCTTATTACCGAGGCGTGCGAGTATAAAAAGAACTTTCTTTTGCTTAAACCCAACGTTTCTGTCGTGCTGAACAGCGAGCCCGACCATTTGGAATGTTACGACGGCGAGGATGAGTTAAAAAAGTCGTACCTTCACTTTGCCGACTGCGCTGACGTGGCGATATCGTTATATTGCGACTTGCCGGTATGCGGCGGGTTAAGTTTCGGATTTGACAAGTCCGCCGATTTTTACGCTAAAAATATCAGAAGCGGCGGCGGTGCGTTCTCGTTCACGGTTTACGAAAGGGGGCGGGAGCTTGGTTCCGTAAATCTTAACGTTTACGGCAAACACAACGTTTTAAACGCTTTGGCGGCAACAGCGGCGGCAAGATACGCGGGTATACCGTTTGAATTTATTCGCGACGGTCTTTCTTCTTTTTCCGGAGTGGAACGGCGTTTTGAAAATATAGGAAGCGTAAACGGGGCGGAATGTATTGCAGACTACGCGCATCATCCTGCGGAGCTTAGGGCTACAATACGCACGTCGAAAAAACTGACGGACGGAAAAATTTTCGTTGTTTTTCAGCCGCATACTTATTCGCGCACAAAAAATCTTTTCAAACAGTTTGTAAAGGTTTTGGCGCCCTTGAATAACCTGCTGGTTTACAAAACTTTTGCCGCGCGTGAATACTTTGACGACGCCGGCAGTGCGCTTACGCTATCGCAGAGTCTTAAAAAATCCCGCTACGGCGATAGTCCGCAAGACATTGCCGATTTTATTTCAAAAGCGCAAAAAGGTGATGTCGTTTTGTTTTTAGGCGCGGGCGATATTTACGGCATTGCAAAGGACGTATTGAAAAGTAGGTTTTTGCACAAATAAATTCTTCTGAAAGCGCACCGCTTTGCGGTGCGC
>JAIDOO010000198.1 GCA_029063275.1 Clostridia bacterium | reverse complement strand
ATATACGGTTATGTCAAGAAAATATTAAAATAAATGTAATAATGTGGAATATTTTGAAGTTTCGTCCGTATAATAAAAAACTATCTTTTTTATATTTTACTTCTTAATACGGTATTTATTCAACGGGGACAAGCAATAATTATTACCGCAGGCGGGATATATTGCGCTTGCCAAAATCTTTTGAATGGTTTATAATTGTCCGTAATTATGGTTACACAGGAAACAGGCAAAAAACATTACCATAAAAAACCCGTTATGAAAACGCCGCCCGAACCCATTTCGCTGTATGCGGTTATAAAAGAGCTATCGGACGAAGAGCGCGAAAAGCTTTATACCGATTACGGCGTTGAGGAAATGGCTGAAATATTTTCCAACGAAGAAACGATGAAAACGGTGGATTGTTTTTTGGAAAACGGTATGAACGTCTGTCTTGCGGCGCGCAAGCTGTACATGCACAGAAATACTCTTAATTACAGGCTGAACAAAATACGCCGCGTGTGCGGACTGGATTTGCGCATATTCGATATGGCTGTAACCTTCCGTATAATGCGCGTATTATACGAAACTAAAACGAGGTAAATTTTTTTGAGCAAAAATATCGTCCGTAATATAGTATCCGCAGTGGTTGCGGTTATAATAGCGGTTATTGCGTTCACTGCTGGATTTTTTACGAGAAAATGCACGCAGGGCAGTCAGCTGTCCTCTATGGAATGGGCTCTCGGCATAATAGAACAAAACTATTACTTCGGCGGCTCGGACGGACTGACCGATATTTCGCTCAGCGCGATTGCAAATAACTACCTTGACAAATATTCCGAGTACTATACCGCAGAAGAGTACGCGCAGACGATTGCAAGCAATCAGGGCGCTAAAAGCGGAATAGGCATTTCGTATTCGTTTGTTGAAAATAAAGGAATTCTTTTAAACACCGTGCAGGGCAATTCGCCCGCATACAAGAGCGGACTGCGTGCAGGCGAGTATCTTGTAAGCGGAAAAAGCGATGGCGGCGAAGAAATTACTTTTTCAAGCTCGGCAGATTTTCTGACACTTCTTGACGGCGTCCGCGACGGCGTGCCTGTTAAGCTCACGTCTTCCGATTCAACGGTTTACGAGGTGGCAAAAGCGGCGTACACCGCAAGCTACACCACGCTTTACACAAACAGCTCGCATTGGTATTTTGCGGACGCGGAAACGGGCGGACTGAGCTTACGCGAAGAACAGACGTATGAAATGAGCTTTTTGCCTGACGGCTTCGGCTATATAAGCATATCCCAGTTTTACGGTTCGGCGGCGAAAGAATTTGCCGTACTCGTTGAAAAATTCAACGCGTCAGGCTGTACGTCGATGATAATCGACCTGCGCTCGGACGGAGGCGGTTATGTCGATCTGATGTGTGAGATAGCGGGCTCGTTCACGGGCGGACGGAGAGAAGCGGCGATGTACGCTATTGACAAACACGGCAACAAAGAGGTATATTACTGCATTCCCGCGCAAGAAAGCAGGAGGGTGCCCGCAGGCACTTCGGTTTACGTATTGGCAAATTCCGGCACGGCGAGCGCGTCGGAAGCGTTGATGGGAGCGCTTATCTGCTACGGCGTTCTGAAATACGAAAATATCTATCTTTCGGACTACTCAGCAGAATATTTAAATTGGCTGTACGGTCTGGGACAGGAACGCAAAACGGCGCAGACCTACGGTAAGGGAATAATGCAGTCCACTTTTGTTAACGATAATACGGGCGAGGCATTGAAGCTGACAACGGCACAGATTTACTGGCCGGACGGCAAAACCTGTATACACGACAGAGGTATAACGGTCGCGGACGGCTGTAAGACCGTTTCGGCGGACTGGGTGGTTTCAAAGGGCGACGCCGAGTTGAAATCGGCGGTCGAACAAATTAAAGCGGCGTTATAAACAATAAGTTTAAAGCCGCCGTGCGCCCCTGCGCACGGCGGCGTTGATTTTTGGAAAAATTTTATATAAGATTAAATTAAT
>JAIDOO010000197.1 GCA_029063275.1 Clostridia bacterium | reverse complement strand
CATCTGAACGCCATTTGATTTAAATTTAAGTTACTGGCGTATGCTACATATAATTTGTTTCCCATTTTTTTATCTCCTTTCTTTTGTTGTTTTTGAGGGGGCGGTTAAGCCGCCGCCCTCGTTCTTCCGTATCTGAACGCTGTGTCGCCGCTGAGGTTTTCGAGCAGGAACTTTCTCGCTGTTTCGAACTCGTCGCCTATCATTCCGAGCCTTAACAGCCATGTGCGGAAGGTGTATTTGTCGTTTGTCGTTTGAGTTTTTTTGTAGCTTGCCGCATTCTGCGTTAAGGCTTGGTTGCATATTGCGAGGCATAATTGTATGTAGGTTTTTATCTTGCCTGCGTGGTTCGTGCCGTTGAAGCATCTGAACTCTATGCCCTTGCCTTGCCATAAGCTGTGCAGGTTGAGTGCGCGGTATCTGCTATCATCATAGTGGTATGAGCGCCTACTATTACCGTTGTACCATATTCTTTCGATTGCCTCGGTAGTTTGAGGTTTGCTCGAGTTTATGGTTTGTACGAACCTTTCTTCGTTTTTCTTGCACCATCTCCCTTCCCTCGATGCGGTTACGCCGAGTGCCTTGAACATCAGGTCTTCTTTGCTCGTCATTATGTTTACGAGGTTGCGGAGGGTCTTCGCCGTTTGTCTTTCTGCGCCGACGTGGACGTGGATTCCGCAGCTGCTGTTTGCTATCGCGCCCTTGTGCCGCAGTTGTCTTACGATTTCCTGTATGTCTGCGATGTCTTCCCATTTACATACAGGCGTTACGATTTCGCAGCTGTATAAGCCGCTTGCGCTTGTTCCGTTTTTCATTTCCGTGCGAATGCTTCCATCGCTCATTGCCGTCCATTTTCTGCCTTGATTATCCCTTACCTCATACTTATCGTAGCTTCCGCCCGTATGAGTTTGGGTTGTGTGGAAGTAATCTGCGATTACGGTTGCGGCTTGGCATCTGGTGATGCCCGTGAGTTCGATTTCGACTCCGAAGGTGTGGTTTTTCATATGCGTGTTTCTCCTTTTTTTAGG
>JAIDOO010000196.1 GCA_029063275.1 Clostridia bacterium | reverse complement strand
TAATAATAGTGGTCGCTTGTAAGCGCAGGAAAAGCAAAGAAGAACGCGAAGAAATCAAGGCTAGGAAAGAAGAGGAAAGGCAACGCCGCGAGGAAGAGCGGCAAATGCAGAGAGAGAAGCTCGAAGCGGAACGCGAGCTTGCCAAAGCAAAGCAGGAAGCCGAGCTTGAAAAGATCCGCGCCCAGGCAGGACTTGCGGCGGGAGCGGGTATGGCGGGAGTTGCTATGCAACAGCCTTCGCCTCAACCTCAGGCACAACCTCAGATGCAGTCGCAGACAATCGATAACAACGCATTGGCAAGAATTGAGGCGGAAATTGCGCAGATTAACCTTAAAATCGCTAATCAGCAGTATGCACAGCCGCAATTTATGCCCGTTCCCATGCAACAGCAAATGCAACCGCAGTTTATTCCTGTTCAACAGCAAATGCCGTTTATTCCAATGCAATCGAATGGCGTTGGAACTGGTGGGGAATTCTCTGAATTGAGGGCTGACGTCCGTTCTATGCGTGAAGAACAGCGTTCCGACAGAGAAGTTGCCGCGCTGAAAAAGGAAATGGAGCTTGAATTTGCGAAGATGCGTTCCGACGGTATGTATGGCAAATCAGCTATGCAAACGGCATTACCTGCCAATATTGTTTCCGGTCAGGAGCTGTCGCAAAACGGTCAGCCGGTGCAGGCTAATTCTGCCGAAGTTATGGGCGCGATAATGGCGGCTTTTGTAAAGAACATGTCCTCTAACAGTTACGTTTTGCCCACAGCAGAACCTGCACAGGAACAGCAGTCTGAGGCACAGACCAGCATTGCCAATGCATCGGCTAATTATCCTTCAAATGCGGTAATAACTACCACGACCACAGTCGACACAACGAAAAACGGCAGTGTGCGTAATAAAGAAGCGGATGACGGAAGGTTGTTCGATATAGACGGTTTCTACGATACGTTTGACGGTAACAAATAATCAAATCAAAATTCAGCGGTGCGGCTAAATCGTGCCGCTAAAATTTTTTATTGTATAATCTTATAAAAACTACCCAATATATTATTACAAGCGGAAACGCTTTAATATAGAGCTTGTTTTTCAGATTGACGCCTGTCATTTTGAAGGACAGGCGGGAGGAGTATTCGTGTTTTCGGATACTCCTCTATGAATTTTCGGCAGGGTTCGGCAGTAAAATATCATATGAAGAAATTTTTACTTAAAATTTTGCCGAAATTAAAAATAGCTATTTGTTTTGCTCTCTGCGTTTCAGTATGTATTGCCGTTCCTTGCTTAGCTTTTGTAAAAACAAGCAAAAATGCGGCGGCAGACGAAAAAGCTGTTTTAAAAGTGTGGCAGATAGATTCTTTTGAAGGTGGTAAAGG
>JAIDOO010000195.1 GCA_029063275.1 Clostridia bacterium | reverse complement strand
GTAAAGCGGAACGCTTTTAAATTGACGTGCGGAAAAGCCGAAATTTTGCTTGCGAAAAAAAGATACCTGTTTACTTTACATTTTTTGTCAAATATGGTAAAATGTTATTTGGAATAAAATTACCAAAGTGATTTAAACCGTTAAAAACGGCAAAAACCAACCTTAAAAGGGATATGATATGGCGGACAAAAGCTATAACGCAAACGACTTAAAAATACTCGAAGGACTCGAAGCGGTGCGTATGCGCCCCGGTATGTATATCGGTTCCACCGGTATAAAGGGACTGCACCACGTTCTTTGGGAAATAGTTGATAACTCAGTCGACGAAGCCGCAAACGGCTACGCCGACGAAATTACCGTAAAATTATGGAAAGACGGCTCCGCCTCGGTAGAGGATAACGGGCGCGGTATGCCCATAGACGAAAACGCAAAGGCAAAAATGAGCGGCGTAGAGGTTATATTTACTAAGCTTCACGCGGGCGGTAAATTCGATACCGAAAACTACGCCTTTTCGGGCGGACTCCACGGCGTGGGAGCTTCGGTTACCAACGCGCTTTCGGCTTGGCTGAAAGTCGAGGTTTACCGCGGCACGGTTTATAAAATGAGCTTTTCAAGCAGCTACGATTCCGAGCGTGGAAAGTGGCTTTGCGGTATTCCCGACGCGCCTCTTGAAAACACGGGCGAGTATACCGAAAAGAAGGGAACTTTTGTAAGATTTATGCCCGACAAGGAAGTGTTTGAAACTGTGGACTGGAGCTACGACGTGGTTTCAAAACGCCTTAAAGAGCTGGCTTTTCTTAACAAGGGACTTAAAATAAATTTAATCGACGAGCGTGATTTGTACACCGTAATCGAGCCCGAAGAGAGCGAGGACGGCGACGACAGCGGCGAGCCCGTGCAGGAGCTTCTGCCGCCCAGACCGCCCGTAAGCTTTAAATTCGACGGCGGTCTTATAGACTTCGTGCAGTATCTCAACGGCGACAGAGTTCCGCTGTATAACATACCACTTTACTGCTCGACGGTAAAGGACATACGCTTAAAGGGCGCGCACGAGGGCAAAATCAGGATAGAGTTTGCACTCTGCCATACCCGCGACGATACGGAAAGTCTTTTCTCGTTCGTAAACAATATTTCCACCGTCGAGGGCGGATATCACGAAACGGGCTTCCATAACGGACTTTTAAAAGTTATAAACGACTACGCCAAGAGCAACGGCTTTTTGAAAGCCAAGGAAACGCCCTTTATTGCGGACGATATCAAAGAGGGTCTGACTGCGGTTTTGACGGTTAAAATGACGGGCGTGGAATTCGAGGGTCAGACCAAGACAAAGCTTGGCAACCCCGAGGTCAAAGCCCCCGTAGAGGCGGCGGTTGTCGAGGGGCTTTCCGAGCTTGTTGCGGACAAGACCTATAAAAATATTTTCGACGAGATAACCAAAAAGGCAAAATTTGCCGCCGACGACAGAATTAAGCATCGCGCCGAAAGGGACGTGGCAAAAGCGGCTTCGGAAAACGACGGGCTCAATCTCGTCGGCAAGCTTGCCGCTTGCTCGGGCAAAAATCCCGATATGAACGAGCTGTTCATAGTCGAGGGCGACAGCGCGGGCGGAACGGCGAAGCAGGCGAGGGTAAGACAGTTCCAGTCGATTTTGCCCCTTCGCGGAAAGCCCTTGAACGTGCAGAAAAAAACCGCGTTGCAGGCTTTGCAGAACGAGGAAATCAAGACTATGATTTCAGCGATAGGCGCGGGCTTTAACCGTTCGTTCGATGTTGAAAAAACCAAGTATAAAAAAGTAATTATCCTTTCCGATGCCGACCAGGACGGTCTGCACATAAGGTGCATACTTTTAACCTTTTTCTTTAAATATATGCGCGACCTTGTAAACGCAGGCTACGTCTATATCGGTATGCCGCCCCTTTATAAGGTCTATAAAAAGGACATTGTGGAATACGCTTACGACGATGCCGAGCTTGACGAAAAGATTAAAAAAGTCGGCAAGGGTTATCAGATACAGCGATACAAGGGTCTTGGCGAAATGTCCGCCGAACAGCTTTGGGAAACCACTATGGATCCCGCAACCAGAAATTTGATTCAGGTAACTATTGAAGACGTTACCGAAGCCGCCGCTATGATAGAAATGCTTATGGGCGACAAGGTTGACGGCAGAAAGGAATTTTTGGCTAATAACGCAAACTTCAATAAAGTGGACGGCTTTATCGACAGGGTGCGCTTTAAGCCCGAAAGTGATTCGGAGGTATACTGATAATGGCGCGGAAGAATGATAACGGCAGCGTGCAGACCACTATACCCGCGGGGAATTTATACGTTACTCCTCTCGAAGAGGTGCTTCCCCAGTCGATGCTTCCCTATGCGGAATTCGTAATTTTAGACAGGGCTCTGCCGAGGGTAGAGGACGGCTTAAAACCCGTTCAAAGACGTATTCTTTATACAATGTACGAAATGGGCTTGACGCCCGACAAACCCCATAAAAAATCGGCGCGTATCGTCGGTGATTGTATGGGTAAATACCACCCCCACGGCGACAGCTCGGTTTACGACGCGATGGTAAGGCTTGCGCAGGACTTCAATATGCGTATGACCCTCGTCAACGGGCACGGTAACTTCGGCTCGGTGGACGGCGACCCTGCGGCGGCTATGCGTTATACCGAGGCAAGGTTAGAGCCGCTCGCGCTGGAACTTTTAAAGGATTTAGATAAGGAAACTGTACCGTTTTCCTTTAACTTCGACGATTCATTGTTAGAGCCGGATATTCTCCCCGGCAGGTTCCCCAACCTTCTTGTAAACGGCGCAAACGGTATTGCCGTAGGTTTGGCGACAAATATCCCCACCCACAACTTGGGCGAGGTCATAGACGGTTGCTGTGCGTATATAGATAATCACCGCATCTCCCTGGACGAGATGATGAAAATTATCCCCGGTCCGGATTTTTCGACGGGCGGATTTATTATCGCGAACGAGCTTAAACACGCTTACGAAACGGGCAAGGGCAAAATTACTCTCCGCGCACGCTATACGGTCGAGCAGGGCGATTACGGCAAAAAAATGATTGTAATCACCGAGCTTCCCTACCAGACCAACAAGGCTGATTTGCTTCGCAAAATAATGCTTCTTCGCGAGGACAGAAAGGACCAGCTTTCGGGTATTTCGGATATCGTGGACGAGTCCGACCGCGCGGGTATGCGCGCGGTAATCTACTGCAAAAAGGACGCGGACGTCGACGAAATTTTAAAGATACTTTTCAAGCACACCGATTTGGAGTGCACTTTCGGTATAAATATGGTCGCCATAGCAGGCGGCAAGCCCAGACAGCTGGGACTGTTGGATATAATCAAGTACTACACCCAGTATCAAAGGCACGTAGTATTAAGGCGCACGAAGTTCGAACTTAAAGAGGCGCTGGCGCGTTGCCACATTTTAGAGGGCTTGATTATCGGCGTTCACAACGTGGACGAAGTGGTTAAAATCATCAAAAACGCCGACTCCACGCCCGATGCAAGGCGCAAGCTTATGGAAAGGTTCGCCCTTTCCGAAAGGCAGGCGCAGGCGATACTCGATTTAAGACTGGCGCGTCTTGCGAAATTGGAGGTTACCAAGCTTGAAAACGAGCTTGCCGCGCTCAAACTGCGCATAGAAGAATTGCGCGCGATTATCGCCGACAAGGACAAGCAGTGGGCTATAGTCAAGTCGGAAATGCGCGACGTCAAGCGCAAATACAAGAGCGAACGAAAGACCAGAATTGTAGGCGGGGCGGACAAAATCGCGGTAAAACGCGCGGACGTGCAAAAACCCGTTTCCGAGTGGGCTGTGTGCATTACGGCTACCAATCAGGTCAAGTTTATGGAAAAGGAAGAGTTCCTTTTTGCGGCAAAGCGCAAGCTGGCGGCGTCTACAAACGTTTCACATCTGCATAAACAATACGTTTTCTGCAAAGCCGACGACGATTTGTACGTATTCACGAATCTGGGTAACTGCGTAAAGCTCAACGCAAAATATGCCGAGCTTTCCGAGTTCAAGTCTGCCGGGCAGAAGCTTGAAAAGCTTGTCGAAGGCGTGCAAAAAGACGAGTATCCGGTAAAAATGTTCGCGTCCCGTAAGGGTGAAATGCCCGAAGGTCAGCTTCTTTTCTTCACCGTGCAGGGCGCGGTAAAGAGGTCGGACTGGTCGGAATACAACCAGAACAAGGTGGTTTTCCAGGCTATCAAAATGAAGCCCGAGGACGCTCTTTTAACAGTGGAAAAATACGACGAGGACGATTACTCGACGATGCTGTTCATATCCAAAAAAGGCTTGTGTCTTAACGCGGCTAAGGACGACGTGCCCACGCAGGGCAGGGTTGCGGGCGGCGTAAAGGGTATGCAGCTCGGCGGTGATGACAGCGTAATTTTCGCAACCCAACACACGGGCGAGGGTGAAATTATAATAGTTACTACGCTCGGCGGTTTCAAAAGGGTGGTATCTTCAACGGTAGACCCTATTTCCCGCGCGTGCAAGGGCGTTATGATTGCGGACATCAAGGGCAAGGGCGAAATTCTTTTTGCCAACTATGTAACCGTGCCTTACGCGGTTGCGGTCGTAAACGACGATAAGACGGTGGCGGAAGTCAACACCGAAGAAATTCCCATAGAATCGCGCGTTTCCCGCGGCAAGCCTTTGAATAAACCCAACGTCAAAAACCCCGTTGCCGTTTACGCTTTAAAGCACCGCTCGGAATATCCCGACGGCAGACAGCAGATTAAGTTTTAAGTTATTCTGCGCGCGGTAATTTTTGTGGGTTGACGGCTTCTGATTATATAATCGCGGGCGCTCGCCTTGCTAAGGCGCAGTTATGCGCAAAAGCGCGGGTTTGCTTGCACCGTTAATTAT
>JAIDOO010000194.1 GCA_029063275.1 Clostridia bacterium | reverse complement strand
AAAATGAATTTGTTGTATGCTAAAATTTAAGTACTGAAAATTTTTATTTTGGAGTTTTAAGGGTGAAAAAATTTAAAGTAATTCAATCGACTGTTGCATCTTTAATGGCTGTATCCATGATAGGACTTTCAGCCTGCGACCTTTTATTCGGCGACAACCCGGCGGGCGACGGCAACACCTATGAGGTTGTGCTTAACGCAAATGACGGTGAATTGTTGCGTGATCTTTCGTCGTACGTTTCGGGTGAAGCAACGCCTTTACCCGCAGCAGAAAGAAATCATTATATTTTTGACGGTTGGTATGCCGACGAAAATTTTTCAGGCAGTGCGGTTCAATCTATTCCCAAATCGTCTATTGGCGACGTTGAGTATTGGGCTAAATGGACACCCGAAACTTATGGCATAACATATTATATCGACGGCGTTGAGTACGAGGCTGACGGTTTTGAAACTTATGCCTATAATTCGGAAAAGTCTTTGCCTACAACTACAAAAGATAATTATTCTTTGGACGGTTGGTATGAAAGTTCGTCTTGTACAGGCAATACCGTGTCATCTATCGTTGCAGGCGAATACGGCAACAAAATCTATTACGCAAAATGGACACCTAACACTTATAATGTAAATCTTGAATTGAACGGCGGCAAGCTTGCAAACGGCGTGGTCTTCAACGGCTATGTATACGGCTTGGAAGAAACCTTGCCTACGCCGACAAGATCCGATTACAGGTTTGACGGTTGGTATGAAAAATCTGATTTTTCGGGCAGTGCTGTTACGGTGATTTCCAAAGGCTCTACGGGCGATAAAACCTACTATGCAAAATGGACTTTGACCGCTGCGATTGAAATTTTGAATTGTGGCGCTTACGAAGAGGGCGCATACGTAGAAATCAGCCCCAGCGACCACGTAAATCTGAACAACATCAAAGTTTACTACAAGTTGTTGGACGATACCGGTGCATACAAAGTGATTGACTCGGAGCTTATCCGTGAAATCGAAAATAAAGACGGCAGTACCTATATCCGCGCCGATATTGTTGGTATATCAGAAGGCGCTTATTCTATTAAAGTTACTGCAGACGGTAGCGAAGTTTTCAGAGAAGTTACCGTAACTTCTTACGACCGCTCAGGCTACGCTCACTTTAACACAAACGAGGGCGTAGGCGCATACAACAACGACGGCACGCCTAAGTCGGGCGCAGTCATTGTTTACGTAACCGAAGAAACAAAAAATTCGGTTAAGGCAACGATAGGCTCTAAATCTTATACGGGGCTCGCAAAGATTTTGGCGGCAGCAACAACGGGTACGCCCGTCATAGTCCGTATAATCGGAAAAATATCCGCTCCTACCTGGGCGCATGCCGGCGATAAACAGCTTATTGAATATTCCAAAGCGGG